>DNSZ01000116.1 GCA_003500165.1 Paracoccaceae bacterium
ATTTGCGCGCGGCGGCGCGCTTCGTTATTGCACGGAAAAACTGATTCCCAGAGGGACCTTTGCGTCCGGAGGAGCGATGTGCCGCAGGTGACCGACCCCCCCCGCCCCGAGACCCCGCTGCTCGACCGGGTGCACTGGCCCGCGGATCTGCGGGCGCTGAGCGATGGCGAGTTGCGCCAGCTTGCCGATGAGGTTCGCGCCGAGACGATTTCGGCGGTGTCCGAGACCGGCGGCCATCTGGGCGCCGGGCTGGGCGTGGTCGAACTGACGGTCGCGCTGCATGCGGTGTTCGACACGCCGCGCGACAAGCTGATCTGGGATGTCGGCCATCAGTGCTATCCGCACAAGATACTGACCGGGCGGCGCGACCGCATCCGCACGCTGCGTCAGGGCGGCGGGTTGTCGGGTTTCACCAAGCGGTCGGAAAGCGTCTATGACCCGTTCGGGGCGGCGCATTCCTCGACCTCGATTTCGGCCGCGCTCGGCTTTGCCACGGCGCGCGATCTGGGCGGTGCGCCCGAAGAGGGGCTTGGCGACGCGATCGCGGTGATCGGCGACGGCGCGATGTCGGGCGGCATGGCCTATGAGGCGCTGAACAATGCCGGCGATATGGGCCGGCGGATGTTCGTCGTGCTCAACGACAACGAGATGTCGATCGCGCCCCCGGTTGGCGCCATGTCGAGCTATCTGACCAAGCTTTACGCCGGCGCGCCGTTCCAGGACCTGAAGGCCGCCGCCAAGGGCGCGGTGGGCATGTTGCCCCATGCGCTGCAGGCCGGCGCGCGCCGCGCCAAGGACATGATCAAGGGGCTGGCCATGGGCGGCACCCTGTTCGAGGAGTTGGGTTTTTCCTATATCGGCCCGATCGACGGGCACGATCTGGGCCAGCTTCTGCCGGTGCTGCGGATGCTGCGGGTGCGCGCCGACGGTCCCGTGCTGATCCATGCGGTGACCGTCAAGGGCAAGGGCTATGCCCCGGCGGAAGCCTCGCGCGATCGCCATCACGGCGTCGGCAAGTTCGACCCCGCCACCGGCGAACAGAAGAAGGCGCCGTCGAACGCGCCCAGCTACACCAAGGTGTTCGCGCAAAGCCTGATCCAGGAGGCCGATCGCGATCCCCGGATCGTGGCGGTGACCGCGGCGATGCCCGATGGCACCGGGCTGAACCTGTTTGCCGAACGCTTTCCGAGCCGCTGTTTCGATGTCGGGATCGCCGAACAGCATGGGGTGACCTTTTCGGCCGGCCTGGCCGCCGGCGGGATGAAGCCGTTCTGCGCGATCTATTCGACCTTCCTGCAGCGCGGCTATGATCAGGTCGTGCATGATGTGGCGATCCAGCGCCTGCCGGTGCGGTTCGCCATCGACCGGGCCGGGCTGGTCGGCGCCGATGGCTGCACCCATGCCGGCGCCTATGACGTGGCCTATCTGTCGAACCTGCCGGGCTTTGTGGTGATGGCGGCTGCCGACGAGGCCGAGCTTGTGCATATGGTCGCGACGGCGGCCGCGCTCGACGACCGGCCCTCGGCGTTCCGCTTCCCGCGCGGCGAGGGCATGGGCGTCGACATGCCCGAACGCGGCGAACCGCTGGAAATCGGCCGCGGCCGGATGATCCGCGAGGGCGGGCGCGTCGCGATCCTGAATTTCGGCGCCCGGCTGAAGGAAGTGCTGGCGGCGGCCGAGGCGCTGGGCGGGCGCGGCATTGTGCCGACGATCGCCGATGCCCGTTTTGCCAAGCCGCTGGATGCGGCGTTGATCCTGCGGCTGGCCCGCGGGCACGAGGCGCTGATCACGATCGAGGAGGGGGCGGTGGGCGGCTTTGCCGCGCATGTCGCCCAGTTGCTGGCCGAAAACGGGGTGTTCGACACCGGCCTGAAATTCCGCTCGATGGTGCTGCCCGATGTCTTCATCGATCAGGACACACCCGAGGCGATGTATCGTGTTGCGGGCCTTGATGCCAAGGATATCGAGGCCAAGGTGCTGGCCACTCTGGGGGTTTCGGAGATCGCCGCAAAGCGGGCCTGATCCAGGCGCCTTGAGAACATGCGCCGGAATGGCGGCCGGTCGGGTCGGCCTTGGAGCCGTCAGGGTTCCCGCTGTCGCTGACAGGTTGGGCGGACGGCCGATGCCGGGTGCTCCCGGGCGCACGCCCGGGAGCGCGCCCGCCGTGCGGCGGGCGCCCGCCCGATGCCCAGGCATCGGGCGGGGGAACCCGTTTCGAAGCGACTCGGTTCAGGGACGCGTCGCTGTGGCCGCCGGGTCGGCGCGCAACGTCACCTCCGGCTCGCAACCCATCGCCCGTGCCAGGGCCTCGAAACGGGTCATCACGACCTCGCCGAACAGATCGCGTGCGGCTGGCCCCAGAACCAGTTCCACCCGCCCGGCCTGCGGGTGGTGCTTCAACACCCCCATCCGTTCCGGCGCGCTGACCGACAGGATGGCCCCGAACCGCATCGCCTTTCCCAGGATTTCGGCATCGCGCCGGTCGGCATCGCTCACCAGATCGGCGACCGCATCGAAGCTGCCCGATTTCAGGTTCTTGTAGCGGTGCATCAGGGCCAGGCCCAGAAACACCCTTTCCGGGTGGGTGATCCCGCCCAGATTGGCCCTTGTCGCGTTGTCGAAGCACAGCTCGGCGCGATAGTCGGGATGGGCCCGCCAGGCGGTGTCGTGCAGCAGGCAGGCCGCCCGGATCAGTCGCAAACGGCTGTGCGGCGCGTCGGCGTAGAGTGGCAGCAGGAACTGGTAGAGAACCTTGCCAAAGCCCGGCAGCCGGGAAGATGTGGCCTCGGCAAAGCGGGCCGCCTCGATCAGCGGGTCGCGGTCGCGCAGCACCGCCGGCATGGCTTCGTACAACAGGCCCTCGCGCAGACCGTAGGACGACATCGCGATCTCCGACGGGACAAAGGCGTCGAGCAGGGCGCGCAGCACCGGCGCCGCCTTGGGCACCAGCGCCATCCGGTCCGACGACACGCCGGCGGCGCCGCGCACCGCCTCGGCGTCGCCCGCTTCGACCCAGTCGAGCGTCGCGCGGGCCTCGTCGGGGCTGAACGCGTATTCGTGCAGCACCCGCAGCGGCCAGCGCCGCCGTTCCATGTCGAGCCGGGCGATCGCCCGCCATGAGCCGCCGACCAGATGCAGCGTGTCATAGGCACCGTCGAGCTGGCGCCGCAGATCGGCCATCACCTGGTCGATATGCCGGATCTGCGCGCGTTTCCCGCCCGGCACCGCATCGAGCCGCAGCGGGCCCAGCGGGCTGGTTAGGCAGCGGCCCGGCCGGCCGCCGGCGAGTTCGGCCAGTTCCATCGACGACCCGCCGATATCGCAGACCAGACCCTGGGCCGTGGGGCGGCCCAAGAGCACGCCCTGGGCCGAAAGCTGCGCCTCTTCCGCGCCGCTGATGATGCGCAAAGAAAGGCCGGTCTCGGCCTCGACCTGGTCGCGAAAGGCCGGGCCGTCCTCGGCCTCGCGCACCGCCGCGGTGGCAACCCCGGTCAGCGGGCCGATCCCCATCGCGTCGGCCAGCGCGGCAAAGCGCCGCAACGCCTTCAGCGCCCGCGCGCGACCCTCGCGGTTGAGCCGGCCGGTGGCCGCCATGCCGGCGCCCAGCCCGCACATGATCTTCTCGTTGTAGAAATAGGCCGGCGAGCGCGCCGCGCCGTCGAACACCACCAGCCGGACCGAGTTCGAGCCGACATCGACCACCCCGACCCGGTGCAGATCGGGCGAGGGCGGGTCCGAAAACAGCGGATGCGCCGCCGCACCCGCCTTGTCGCGAGCCTTGTCCGTGCCGTCCATAGCCGCCCGCCCCCTGGCTGCCTAACGTTGCCGTCGACGCCGCGCCGCGTCAATCGCCGGCATGGACCAGCCGGGGCGCATCGGCCGCCCCGGCCGAGCCGCGCCCGGACAGCGACGGGTTCTCCATGAAGAAACGGTGGCAGTTGAACCTTTCCGCCGGTTCGCCGACATCGCAGCGCAGAAACCGGCCATCGGGTTGCAGCACCCAGCTTTGCGCCCGGTCGGCAAGGTTGGCCGCCATGATCTGGCTGATGATCTGGGCATGCACGGTGGGGTTGGCGATTTCCACCAGCGTCTCCACCCGGCGATTGAGGTTGCGCCCCATCCAGTCGGCCGAAGAGATATAGACCCGCGCCCGGCGCGACGGCAGGCCGTGGCCGTTGCCGAAACAGACGATCCGGGAATGTTCAAGGAATCGGCCGACGATCGACTTCACGCGGATACTCTCCGACAGCCCGGCAATGCCGGGGCGCAGCCCGCAAATGCCGCGCACCACCAGATCGATGCGCACCCCGGCCTGACTGGCGGCATAAAGCGCGTCGATCACGTCGGGTTCGATCAGCGAGTTCATCTTGGCCCAGATCGCGGCGGGTCGGCCAGCGCGGGCATGGGCTGCCTCGGCCTCGATCCCGGCGATCAGCCGGTCCTTCATCTGGGTTGGCGAGATCGCCATCCGTTCGAGCGGACCCGGCGCGGCATAGCCCGAGACATAGTTGAACACCCGCGTGGCGTCGCGGCCCAGCGCGGCATCGCAGGTAAAGAGCGACAGATCGGTGTAGATGCGCGCGGTGATCGGATGGTAATTGCCGGTCCCGAAATGCGAATAGGTGACCAGCTTGCCGGCCTCGCGCCGGACCACGGTGCTGATCTTGGCGTGGGTCTTGTAATTGATGAAGCCATAGACCACGTGCGCGCCGGCGCGTTCCAGCATCCGGCTTTGGCGGATGTTGGCGGCCTCGTCGAAGCGCGCCTTGAGCTCGACAAGCGCGGTCACCGATTTCCCGGTTTCGGCCGCCTCGCACAGCGCGGCCACGATCGGGCTGTCATGCGAGGTTCGGTACAGCGTCTGCTTGATCGCCAGCACATCGGGATCGCGGGCGGCCTGCTGCAGATAGCGCACCACCATGTCGAAGGTCTCGTAGGGGTGGTGCAGCAGCATGTCCTTTTGCCGGATCGCGGCGAACATGTCGCCGTCATGGTCGCGCACCCGCTCGGGCGTGCGCGGGGTAAAGGGCGGCCACAGCAATTCGGGTCGATCGTCGCGCACCAGTTCGGTGATGTCCGAGACGCCGACCAGCCCGCGCATCTCGACCACCTCGTCCTCGCTCACGCCCAGCGCCTCGGTGATGGTGTTGCGCAGTTCGGCCGGGGCGCCGGCGGTCAGCGACAGGCGGATCACCTCGCCGCGTCGGCGCCGCTTCAGCGCGGTTTCGAATTCGCGCACCAGGTCTTCGGCCTCTTCCTCGAGTTCGAGGTCGCTGTCGCGCAGCACCCGAAAGGCGCAATGCCCGCGCATCGCATAGCCCGGGAACAGCTCCTCGACATGTTCAAGCAGCAGGTCCTCGAGCGGCAGGAAGCGGCTGCGCCCGTCCTTGCCATCGGGCAGCCGGGCAAACCGGTCGATCTGATGCGGGATCGGCAGGAGCGCCTGCAGCGGCCCCCGATCGTCGAGGCGTTGCAGCTGCAGCGCCAGCGAGAACCCGGTATTCGGGATGAACGGAAACGGATGCGCCGGATCGATCGCCAGCGGCGAGAGCACCGGAAACACCTGGTCAAGGAAATAGCCCCGCAGATGCCGGCGGTCGGACTGGGTCAGTTTGGAGCGGCTGAGAACCGCGATGCCGCTGGCCTCGGCCGCCTTTTTCAGCCGGCTCCACATCTCTTGCTGGGTCGCCATCAGGGCGCGGGCATCGCTGTCGATGCGCGCCAGCTGCTCGGCCGGGGTCAGGCCGTCGGCCGCCGGGGTCGTGTTGCCCTCGCGCACCAGCTCGCGCAGGCCGGCCACGCGCACGGTGTAGAATTCGTCCAGATTGCCCGCCGATATCGACAGGAACCGGATGCGCTCCAGCAGCGGCACAGCGGGGTTCCCGGCCTCTTCGAGCACGCGCCAGTTGAAGGCGAGCCAGGACAGTTCGCGGTTGAAAAAGCGCTTCGGCCCGGACCATTCGGCTTCCGGCAGCTCGGCCGGGGCACAGGCGGGGGCGTTCAGGAAATCGGCATCGGTCGGATCGGGTCGGTCGCGCATGGATCAGGTTATGCGTCCGGTGTCGGCCCAATGTCCAGAACTTCGGCGGCAAGCGCGCGCGTGATCGGCCGCTTGCGCGCCAGCGCCTGGGCGTCGAGCGCCTGGACCGCCGCCTCGGCGCCGGCAAAGCTGCGCTCGATCCGCTGGACAAGCCAGGTGATCAGCGCGGGCGCGACCCGCAACTGCCGGTCGGCGAACAGCTTGACCAGCAGTGCGGCCAGCAGCGCATCGTCGGGTGGGGCAAGCACGGCAACGGGCGCGGCGGCCACCCGGCTTGCCAGATCGGCCAGCCCGAAGGGCCATTGCGCGGGCGCACCGCGCCCGGTCATCAGCACCCGGCCGCCGCGTTCGGCCTGCCAGTTCAGGACATGCAGCAGCCGCGCCTCGGCCGCGGCGTCGCCAGCGATAGCGGGCAGATCCTCGATCGCAAGCGCAACGGGCAGCGCGGCCGGCGGTGCCGGCAGCGCCGTGGCCGGCAGGATGACGGCGCCGGTATCCGATGCCCAGACATGCGCCAGATGGGTCTTGCCGGCACCCAACGGACCGGTCAGCACCATCCGACCCTGCGGCCAGTTCGCCGCGTCAAGCGCGCGCACCGCCAGCGCGTTCGCCGGCGAAACGAAGAAGGCCGCACGCCCCATGGCAGGCCGGGCCGGCAGGTCGAAGACAAGCTGCCGGGTCACGGCGCCGGGCCACCGCCCCCGCGATAGAACCGGCCGGCGCGATACTGCGCGATGGCAAAGCGGACGAGCACCCCAAGCATCGCCGCGACCGGCACCGCGACCAGCATGCCGACAAAGCCGAACACCGCGCCGAACACCGACAGGGCGAACAGCAGCCAGACCGGGTGCAGGCCCACCGACCCCCCGACCAGCTTTGGCGTCAGGATGTTGCCCTCGACCATCTGGCCGGTTGCGAAGATTGCGGCGACGATGCCGATCATCCAGGGCGAGTCGGAAAACGGGCAGGGCGCGGTGACGGCCTGACCGGCGGCATCGGCCCCGGTGCAGGTCCAGCCCCAGAACTGGAACAGCGCAAGTCCGATCGACAGCGCCCCGCCGACCAGCGAGCCGACCCAGGGAATGAAGCTGAGGAGCCCGGCAATCAGGCCCACCACCAGCCCGAATTCCAGCCCCACCGCCATCAGTGCCACGGCATAGAACACGCCAAGGATCAGGCAGACCGTCAGCTGGCCGCGGACGAACCCCGCCAGGGTGCGGTCGATTTCGGCCGCCAGCTGGCGGATCGTCGGCGCGTCGCGGCGCGGCAGCAGATCGTCGATGGCGGCGACCATGTGGTCCCAGTCAAGCAGCAGGTAGAAGGCCACCACCGGGGCGATGACGAACAGCAGGACGATGCCGATCAGCGAATTGACCGAGGCGATCAGCCCCTGCACGAAGCCGCCGGCGCGGTCCTGCAGGACCGCGACCACACCATCGACGGTTTGCCGTGCCGGCGATGCCGTGTCCGAAATGTCCGGAAGATGCTCGGCGGCAAAGGCTCGCGCGGCGGCGAAGAGATCGGGCAGCGCGGCCAGAAGGGCGCCGAGCTGCGAGATGAACACCGGCAGGATCAGCAAGAGGACAAGCACGAACACCAGGGCGGTGCCCAGCATCACGATCGTCGTGGCAAGCGCCCGTGACAGGCCCAGCCGTTCCAGCCGGTCGGCGACCGGGTCCAGGAAATAGGCAATCGCGGCGCCGATCACGAAGGGCAGGATCACGTCGCCCAGAAACCACAGCGCCGCGAGGCTGGCCGCGATACCGGCGATCCAGTAGTATTCGTGATGCGGGTGCTCCTCGGCCATGCTCCTGAAATGGGGCAAGCGCGGCGCCGGGGCAAGCGTGGGCGTGATATCCCGGGGCGCAACGGGTGTGACTCATTGCGCTGCCGTCTGCCGCCCCGCCTGCGCGCCGGGCAGCGCGTTCACAGGCCGGGCGGGCGGGCTGCCTCGGGCGCCCAGAACAGCGCCAGCAGCAGCGCGGCAATCGCCGCGACCCAGGCGGCGGCGACCCGGAACGCGACCGGTAGCCAGGGCGCCCGGATCGTCGACCGCAAGATGTCGAGCGTGCCGGCCAGATACAGCACCAGCGCGAACGCCCCGGTCAACGAACCGGCGATGGTGATCACCCGGTCGCGCCACAGGCCCGGCTCGGGCAGCGAGGCCCAGCCCAGAAGCAGCCCGGCCAGCCCCGCCCCCAGCAGCGCCATGGCCGGCCATCGTCCCGGCACCAGCGCGGCCAGACCGGCCGCCAGCACCGCATAGAAGTAAAGCCAGCGCGTCGGGTCCGCGTCGGTGCTGCCCGCGACGGCGCCAACGACAAGCCCCGCGATCAGGGCGACAAGGGCCGGGCCGACCTGCCGCAGCCTGTATCCGCCCAGCAGCGCCGCGCAGGCCAGCAGGACGAGGATCTGATCGGCCGACGACAGCGGGTGCAGAAGGCCCGTATAGAACCCCTCGATACCCGGCAGCGGGCTGTGCGCGGCGGCGGGCGCCGGCGCGAGGCAGGCAAGCGCAAGGCCGGCCCGCGCCGCGCGGCGCGTCACCTCACAGCGCCCCGGTCAGAAAGCCAAGACCGGCCAGCGCGATCAGCCCGCCGCCGCCGCGGATGACCAGGCTGCCGCGGGGCAGGGCGATCAGCAGCCCCAGCAGGATGCCCGCAAGGTGCAGGAGCCCGGTGGCGATGACGAAACCCACCGCATAGGCGGCCGGATTCGCCGCTTCGGGCAATTCGGTGCCATGGGCATGGCCGTGGAAGATGGCGAAGATGCCGACGATCACGGCCGAGGTCCACAAGGGCGGCTTGGCCGCGATCGCGATCAGCACGCCAAGAACGATGGCCGAGGCCGCGATGCCGGTCTCGACCGCCGGGATCGGCACGCCAAGAACGCCCAGAACCGCCCCGCCTGCCATGATCAGCGGAAAGACGATCGGCAGCACCCAGATCGCCGGGCGGCCCAGAAACGCCCCCCACAACCCGACCGCGACCATCGCGGCGACATGGTCCCAGCCCAGGATCGGGTGCTTGAAACCCGAAACGAAACCGCCCGCCAGCCCCTCGCCGGTATGGGCGGCGGCGGGCAGGGCGACGGCGAACAGAGCGAGCCCGAGGGCGGCGCGGCGCAGCAGGTTCGGCATGACGTCATTCCCTTTCGATGGATCTGCGTTCAAGCGACAAAGACCACGATCCGGCCGATCATCCAATAGGCAGCGATCGTTCCGATCGCATAGGCCGAAAACCGCAGGCGGGGGCTGCCCGGCGGCAGGATCGGCCGGCCATCCAGCACCCGCGACAGCACGGTGCCGGCACCGAGGATCGCGGCGATGAAGATCAACTGGCCGGCCTCGACCCCCAGATTGAACGACACAAGGGCCAGCGGCACATCGCCCTCGGGCAGGCCCAGATCGAGCAGCGCCCGGGCAAAGCCCAGCCCGTGAAGCAGGCCAAAGGCAAAGGCGACCGACCAGGGATAGCGCTCGGTCAGGCGCAGCCCCTGGCCAGGCGGCTGCGCGAGTTCGGCGGCCAGCACCATGATCGACAGCGCCACGATGGCTTCGACCGGGGGCGCGGGCACCACGATCCAGCCCAGACTCGCGGCGCCCAGCGACAGCGAATGCGCCACGGTAAAGGCGGTCACCGCGCCGATCAGTCGGCGCGCATCGCGGATCAGCAGCAACAGCGCGAAGACGAACAGCAGATGGTCGAGCCCCTGCAGGATGTGATCGACGCCCAGCCCGAAATAGCTGGCGAACACCGCGCCCGGCCCCATCGGCGGCGGGATCGTGAAGGCGGTTTCCGACGCCGTCAGCCGGGCGACCTGGGGCGCGCCTTCGGGTGCCAGGGCATAGCGGACCAGCACATCGGTCCGGGTCTCCGCCAACCCCTCGATCGCGATCGTCCCGCCGGCGATGCCGCCGGGGCAGGTTGCCGTCCAAGCGGCGACGAAGCCATAGCCGTCGAAGCGCGGCGCGCCGCCCTGGCGCGGCGTGCAATGCGCGGGCAGGCGGGCGTCGATCGGCATCGGCGCGCCGTTGACCTGCGGCTTGCGCCAGGTCACCTGCCAATCCGCCGACCCGACCGGCACCAGTTCCAGAAACCCCGGTTCAAGCGCATGGGCGGCCACCCGCCCGGGGCACAGCGCGGCCAGACAGGCCAGCAACAGCAGCGCCCGGATCACGGCGCCAGCACCGCCGCCGGGTCGGGCCGGGTCACCTGGTAGAGCGACATCAGCCTTTCCAGCCGCTCCTCGCGCAACTGCGCGCGGATTTCGGCGCGCCAGTCGGCCTCGACCGCGTCGCGGATCGCGTCCAGCGGCGGGACCGCGCGGGGTGCGAATTCGGTGACGCGGACCAGATGCGGGCCATAGCCGCTTGCTACCGGTCCCGCCCAGCGGCCGGGCGGCAATGCGGCGAGCGCATCGAAGAACCCGTTGCCGAAGGTCCCGTCGACGATCTGGCGCGGGCTCGCCGGGATGCGGGCGGGCAGCAGGCTGGGCACGCCGAATTCGGCCGGGTCGGCGCCGCCTTGCAGCGCCGGCAGCGCGGCGCGGGCAGCGGCGGTATCGCCGAACGGCACCTGGTCGAACGCCAGCCGCGCCGGCCGGGCGAAGATCGCGGCATTGGCGTCGAGATGTGCCTGCAGGGCGGCTTCGTCGGGGACGGCCGCCTCGGCCCCGCTTTCGGTCAGGAACTGCATCTTCTGCACCAGGCGCTGGCGCACCACCGCGTCGCCCTGGTCGAGCCCCAGCGCCAGCGCCTCGCGGACCAGCACCTCGTCGCGGATGTAATTGTCGATCATCGCCTCGAGTTCGGCAGCTGTCGGCGGCCGGCGCCAGGTCGCCTCGAACTGGCGGGCCAGGCCGGCGGCCTCGTCCTCGGTCACCTCGAGAAGCGTCATGTCGGATCGCTGCGCCGGCCCGCTCCCGAANNGCGGCGAAAAGGCCGAAGATGACCGCACCGAGGACCAGAAAATGGACAAGCGGTTCGCGGATCAACGGGCCCATGCATTCTCCTTGCGGCGCCGGTGTCAGAACACTCATCACAAGCGAAGCGCAAGCCCGGCATGGCACGCTGGCCAAGTCGATCCTTGAAGAGCGCGCTGGCGCACGCGCCGCGCCGATCGGTCCACGGGCGGGCGG
>DNSZ01000104.1 GCA_003500165.1 Paracoccaceae bacterium
GTCTAGGTTTTGGGCCGCCCGACGGGGCGCGGCCCAAAACCTAGACCAGGAATTCGGCCAGCACCTCGTCATCCGTGATATCTTGGAACACGAACCCGGCCCCGGCCATGCTGGCCTCGAGATCGGGGAAACGCGGCGTGCCCTTCGATTCGATCCCCAACAGCACCGAGCCGAAATTGCGCGCCGATTTCTTCAGATACTCGAAGCGGCTGATGTCGTCGTCCGGGCCCAGCAGGTTCAGGAAATCCTTCAGCGCGCCGGGCCGCTGCGGCAGCCGCAGGATGTAGTATTTCTTGATCCCCGAATAGCGCGCGCCGCGTTCCTTGACCTCGGGCAGGCGTTCGAAATCGAAATTCCCGCCCGACACGATGCAGACCACGCTGCGGCCGGCAAGTTCGGCGGCCAGATCGGGCAGCACATCGACGGCCAGCGCGCCGGCGGGCTCCAGCACGATTCCCTCGACATTCAGGAATTCGGTCAGCGTGGTGCAGATGCGATCCTCGGGCGCGGCCAGCACATGGGCTGGCGGCACATCGCGCAGGCGCGCAAAGGTGCGCGCGCCGACCCGCGCCACGGCCGCCCCGTCGACAAAGGTGTCGACCCGGTTCAACGTCACGGGCTGGCCCGCGTCGAGCGCGGCCGCCAGACTCGCGCCACCAAGCGGCTCGACGAAGCGCAGTTCGGTCGCGGGCGCGGCCACCCGCAGATAGCTGCGCATGCCCGCACCCAGGCCACCACCACCCACCGGCATCACCACCATGTCCGGGGGGCCGTCGGGCATTTGCGCCAGCAATTCCACCGCCACGGTGGCCTGGCCCGCGATCACATCCTCGTCGTCGAAGGGCGACAGGAAATGCGCTGCCTCCCGTTCGGCGAAGCGTTGCGCGGCGGCCAGCGTCTGGTCGAAATAGTCGCCGACGAGTTCGATCCGCACATTGTCGCCGCCAAAGGTTCGGGTCTTGCCGATCTTCTGCTGCGGCGTCGTCACCGGCATGAAGATCGTGCCCTCGACCCCGAAATGGCGGCACACGAAGGCCACCCCCTGGGCGTGGTTGCCGGCACTGGCGCAGACGAAGCGGCGCGGCCCGCCGCGGTCGAGCACATGCGAGATGGCGTTGAACGCGCCCCTGATCTTGTAGGAGCGGACCGGCGAGAGATCCTCGCGCTTCAGCCAGATATCGGCGCCATAGCGCCCGGACAGATGGGCGTTCAACTGCAAGGGCGTGGGCGGGAACAGGCCGCGCAGCCTTGCCTCGGCCGCGCGGGCGGTATCGGGGAAACTGGCCATGGGCGGGGGTGTGGCGCAGCCACGCGCCGGGGGCAAGGGCGCACCAACGGGGCAACTTGCCCGGCCCCGCGAAACCCGCTAGGCGCGCGCGGTCATGGCGGCACAGGGGGCAGGACATGGACGCACCGAAAAAGGTGGTGCTGGCCTATTCGGGCGGGCTCGATACCTCGATCATCCTCAAATGGCTGCAGGCCGAGCTGGGCTGCCAGGTCGTCACCTTCACCGCCGATCTGGGCCAGGGCGAAGAGCTGGAACCGGCCCGGGCCAAGGCCCGGATGCTGGGCGCCCAGGCGATCCATATCGAGGATCTGCGCGAGGAGTTCGTGCGCGACTACGTCTACCCGATGTTTCGCGCGAACGCGCTTTACGAGGGGCACTACCTGCTGGGCACCGCCATCGCGCGGCCGCTGATCGCCAAGCGGCTGGTCGAGATCGCCGCGGCCGAGGGCGCGGATGCCATCGCCCATGGCGCCACCGGCAAGGGCAACGACCAGGTCCGGTTCGAACTGTCGGCCTATGCGCTCAACCCCGATATCAAGGTGGTCGCGCCCTGGCGGACATGGGATCTGTCGAGCCGCACGAAGCTGATCGAATATGCCGAGGCGCACCAGATCCCGGTCGCCAGGGACAAGCGCGGCGAGGCGCCGTTTTCGGTCGATGCCAACCTTCTGCACACCTCGTCCGAGGGCAAGGTGCTGGAGGACCCGGCCGTAGAGGCGCCCGATTATGTCTATCAGCGCACGGTCGATCCCGAAGCCGCCCCCGACACCCCCGAATATGTCGAGATCGGATTCGCCGCCGGCGACCCGGTCAGCGTGAATGGCGAAGCCCTGTCGCCGGCCGCCCTGCTGACACGGTTGAACGAGATCGGCGGGCGGCACGGGATCGGCCGGCTTGACCTGGTCGAGGGCCGCTTCGTGGGCATGAAATCGCGCGGCATCTACGAAACCCCGGGCGGCACCTTGCTGCTGGAGGCGCATCGCGGGATCGAGCAGATCACGCTCGACCGCGGCGCGGCGCATCTGAAGGACGAGCTGATGCCGCGCTATGCGGAACTCATCTATAACGGCTTCTGGTTCTCGCCCGAACGCGAGATGCTGCAGGCCGCCATCGATGCCAGCCAGACCCATGTGACCGGCACGTCGCGGCTGAAGCTCTACAAGGGGCGGGCCGCCTGCGTCGGGCGCCAGTCCGATCACAGCCTCTATTCCGAAGAGCATGTGACGTTCGAGGATGATGCCGGCGCCTACGATCAGGCCGATGCGCAGGGTTTCATCCAGCTCAACGCGCTCAGATTGCGGCTGCTGGCGCGGCGGCGGCGGGCCGGGCTGTAGCCGATGCGCCACAGATGGGCACTGCCGGGGGCGTTGGCAGGGCCGGGCGTTGACATCGGGCAGGCTACTCCGCGACATTCCAAAGAAAACGGCAGGCAGAACAGGCAAGACGGGGCAGCAGACCATGCGGGCAGTCATTCTTTCCCTTGCGGCCAGCACGGTGCTGGCGGGATGCAGCGGCGGTTCCGGGGACAGCGCGGAAATCTACGACCAATATGCGCGGATGCGCGCCGATCTCGGCACCGAGACGTCGGCGACCTATCTGAACACGCTGAACGGCGATTTCGTCTATACCGGAACGGGCTTTGCCACATTCGACAATGCCGGAGCCTTTGTCGATGCGGTCTACGATGCGCGGGTGACCGCCGAATTCGGCCCGGGCCAGGACTATGTTTCGGGTGACTTGACCAATTTCGTCCCCTTCGGCAATGAGGGCAATATCGACGATACGAGCTCTTACGAAGGCAACATTCAGCTGCAACGCGTGGCGTTTCTGGGCAATGATCCGTCGGGAACAATGGATGGCCAGCTGCGCTATATCGAGGTCGACGCCGAAGGCGTAGAAACGACCAACGAGTTGCGGGGTATCAGCGGAAACTACAACATGCAGTTCCACGATTCATCTTCCGGCATCCCGGCCGAGTACATCGAAACCGGGATTTCGGGTGGGGTCGGCGGCGGTGGCACCATAGACGGCAACTTCATCGTTCAGAATCAGGACAATTAGCGCGGCGATCAGAACCGGATCGTCGGGATCGACAGGCCGACGATCGGCTGTGCCTCGTCGAAGAAGTCGAAATTGCTGTCGACATCGCGAAACCCCAGCTGGACGTACCAGCTGCGCCAGACATTGTAGGACATCACGATCCGAAGCTCGCGATCGCGGCGTTCGCGCGGGACAAAGCCCTGGGCAGGGTCGAAGACGGTCAGCGTCTCGCCGGCGGCGTAGCCATAGCGCGCCGTGACGGCAAAGGGCCGGCCCATCACGCGGTCGCTGACCGTTGCCGTCAGCGAATGCAGCGGCACGGTCCGATCCTTGACCGGTTCGTTCATCCCCGCCTCGATCGCGACAAAGGGATAGCGGTCCGAGATCGCCTGGAACCCGGCGAAATACTGCAACTGCCCGAACGGGCGATCGGGCGCGCTGCTCAACTCGCTGGTGGCGTCGACCGAGACGTTTCGCGCCCCCGCAAACAGGCGCAGATGGTGGCCGCCGCCGAGGCCGAACATCCGGCCAAGCACCAGTTCGGCCTGTGCGACCTGGTCGCGCGACAGATCGCGATTGATCTCGGTCATGGTCAGGCAGGCGTCCAGCGTCCAGGCCAGCCCGGACTCGTTATGGGCGCAGGCCCGGGCGAAATAGCCCAGCACGCCGATGTCATAGCGCGGCGCGTATTCGGCCGAGCCATGGCCGGTGAAATCCAGATAGCCGCCGCGGCGGTAGACATAGCGCCCGGTCGCCCCGGCCCGGACGCCGGCCAACAGGCCCGCGGCGCGGTAGGGTGGGTCGGGCCGAAACGGCAACCCCAGATCCAGCACCCGGTCCGGATTGCCGCCATTGATGTTGTAGGACCAGGTCAGCAGCGGCTGCACGAAGGGTTCCAGGGTGCCCCGCCCCACCGCGCCCGGGGTTCGGCCCTGGCGGGCGAAGATGCGCTGCAGAATGGGGTCGATCGCGGCCTGTTCGCGCGGCGAGGCGCGCAGGAACCGGTCGAACAGACAGCGTGTGGTCAGCCTTTCATCGGCACCCAGCGTCAGACAGGCTGCCGCGGCGGGCGCGGCGCGCAGGATCGCGCCGGCGATCAGAAGGGCGACAAGAACCCGCCACATGGTGCTGGCCTGCTCGATGCGGTGCCGCTTCTTCGGCGGCCTTGGGGCATGGTAGCGCCGCGATCACGTTGCGGTCAACGCCGCGACTTCCGGGGTGACGGCCGCGCCCCGGCGCGGCACGGAGGGGGTCTGACGATCATCGAAGGAGGTGACCATGCCCCGTCCCGACACGCTGAAGCCGGTTCTGCTGGCAATCCTGGTGCTGGCCACGCTGATCGCCCGGGGCCAGCCGCTGCGCGCCGCCGAAGCCGAAACCGCAATCCTGGCGGGCGGCTGTTTCTGGTGCGTCGAGGCTGATTTCGAACGGGTGCCCGGGGTGATCGGGGCCGTGTCGGGCTTTACCGGCGGCACGGTCGACAACCCGAGCTATCGCCAGGTGGTGCGCGGCGGCACCGGGCATTATGAGGCGGTCGCGATCCGCTATGACCCGGATCGGGTCAGCTATGCCCAGATCCTCGACCTGTTCCTGCGCTCCATCGACCCGTTCGACGCCGGCGGCCAGTTCTGCGACCGCGGCGAGAGCTATCGCAGCGCGATCTTTGCCACGCCCGCCCAGCGGCCCGCGGCCGAGGCGGCGATCGCCCGGGCCGAGGCGGCGCTGGGTCGTCCGCTCGTCACCCCGGTCTTGCCGGCACAGGCCTTCTGGCCGGCCGAAGCCTATCACCAGGACTATTACCGCAGCGACGACTTGATCGTCACGCGGTTCGGCCCGCGCCGCAAATCGGTCGCCTATGATCTCTACCGCGAGGCCTGCGGCCGCGACGCCCGGGTTCGGGCGATCTGGGGCGAGGCGGCACCGTTTGCGAAATAGGGCGCGGGCGGCCCGTTGCCGGGCGATCTGCGGCGTGCTCGTCTGAAAATCAAACGGCGCCGTGGCATCGCCCGATACCAGCGGTCACCGAGAATGACCGTTGGTATCCGTAGAGCGTTTGGAACCGAACAGGCGCATCGCGGCCTAGCGCGGCTTCAGCACCGCATCGGCGGCCATCAGCCCGCCATTGAGTGCACCCGAATACCCCCCCGCCGCGGTCCAGGCCGAGGCGAGGTAAAGCCCGCGCACCGGCGTCGCCGGGCTCGGCGGGCGGCCGAACAGCCGGTCGGGCGTCGGCCGGAACCCATAGACCGCGCCGCCCGGTGTGCCCAGCCGGTTCGCCATGGTGCGCGAGGTCGCCATCTCGGCGGTTTGCACCGCATCCTCGAAACCCGGGAAATGCCGGTTCACATCGGCGATCAGCGCCTCGGTCCAGGCGGCCCGGCGGTTCATCTCTTCGGCCTCGCTCAGCCCCTCCCACCAGGCCGCGCGATCGACCCCGGTGATGGTGACGAGATAGGGATCGCCCTTCTTCTGCAATCCGGCATCGATCCGGCCGTAATCGGCCAGCACATAAGGCGGCATCCGGCCCGCTGGCGCCTTGCCCAGCACCGCGGCGGCGGCCGGGAAATCCGCAAATCGCGCCATGCCGTCGGGATAGACGAAGGTCGAATAGGCGTTCACGCCGGTTTCGGCGGCCGGTCGCGACAGCCCCATGGTGACCGTGAACAGCGAGATCGAGCGGTCGAAGCTGGCATAGGGCTTCAGGAACGCGGCGCGCTGCGCTTCGGGCAGCATCCCGGCCAGGGTTTCGGGCGCCGGGCTCGCCAGCACCACCCGCGCCGTGGCCTGGTGCCGCTTGCCCTTGCCATCCTTCCACGCCACGCCCATGGCCTGGCCGCCGCGATCCGTCAGGATCTCGACCGCCGTCGCGTGATGCTTCGTCTTGCCGCCCGCATCGGTCACCTGTTTCAGCAGCGCCTTGGTCAACGCCGCCGAACCGCCCTTGATGTAATACGACCCGGCCTCGCAATACCGCGCCCAGACGCCGGCATAGAGCAGATAGGACAGCTGCGCCGGATCGTCGTCGAAATAGCCAAGCGGCCCGCCAAGCGCGCATTTCGCCAACTCGTCGTTGCGGAAGAAGGCGCCGAACCGGCCGGCGAGCGTCTGGCCCGACACGCCGAGCAGATCGAACACCCGACCCGAGCCGAGCATCGACAGAAACGACCGGCGGAGCCGCTTGCGGTCGCCCCAGCGCATCGCCTCGATATCGTCGAAGCTGCGGTAGAGACGGGCAAACTCGCGAAAGCAGGCGGCCAGCGCGTCGGCCGATTTCGGCAGCGCCCGGGCGATCGCCGCCTCGGCCGCGTCAAGCCCGTGCGGCACCACGATCTCGCCCGGCAGGGGGCCGCCGCGAACCGCATAGAAGGCATCGGTCTCGACCGGTTCGACGGCATCGAGCAGCCCCAGCCGCGCGAACACCCCGCGCGGCGCGTTCACGGTGGTGCCGTCGGTTTCGTGCAAGGCGGCCTCGGCCGTCAGATCGCCATGCCGGTAGACGGTGGCCGCACCGCCGAAACTGGCCATCCGTTCCAGCACCAGCACCCGCTTGCCCGCGCGGCCAAGGGCGGCCGCGGCACCCAGCGCGCCAAGCCCCGAACCAATCGCGATCGCATCCCAGTCCCACTGTGCCGATTCCGCCATCTTTGCCTCCTCACCGTGCCGTGCCCGCCGGTATCCGACCCGACATGCCGAAACAATCGGCACCTGTCATGCCGCGAAGCCGCGCGGGCCACAACCACCCCTTTTGCCACAGCGGAGCCGGGCGGCGATCCGCGCCATCGGCCACAGGCGTTGCCCCGGGCTCTGGCAACCGGCGCGGATCAGGCTAGGATTTCCACCATGCAACCGATCGCCTTTGACAACAGCTATGCCGCCCTGCCTGACCGGTTCTTTGCCGCGTTGCCGCCGACGCCGGTGGCGGCGCCGCGGCTGATCGCGCTCAACCGTGCGCTGGCGCTCGAGCTGGGCGGCGATCCGGCCTGGCTGGAAGGGCCCGAGGGGCTGGCGATGCTGGCGGGCAATGCCGTGCCGTCCGGGGCCCGGCCGATCGCCCAGGCCTATGCCGGGCACCAGTTCGGCAATTTCGTCCCACAGCTTGGCGATGGCCGGGCGATCCTGCTGGGCGAGGTGATCGCGCCCGATGGCAGCCGCCGCGACATCCAGCTGAAGGGGTCGGGCCGCACGCCGTTTTCGCGCATGGGCGACGGGCGCGCCTGGATCGGCCCGGTTCTGCGCGAATACATCGTCTGCGAGGCGATGGCCGCGCTGGGCATCCCGACCACCCGCGCGCTGGCCGCCGTCGCGACCGGCGAGACCGTCTATCGCGAGGCCGCGCTGCCCGGTGCCGTCCTGACACGGGTCGCCGCCAGCCATATCCGCGTCGGCACGTTTCAGTATTTCGCCGCCCGTCGCGACATCGACGCGTTGCGGCGGCTGACCCGGCACGCGCTCGACCGGCACGATCCCGACCGCGCCGACGCCACCAACCCGGCGCTGGCGCTTCTCGGGGGGGTGGCGGACCGGCAGGCAAGGCTGATCGCCGACTGGATGGCCGTCGGTTTCGTCCATGGGGTGATGAACACCGACAACAGCAGCATCGCCGGCGAGACGATCGATTATGGCCCCTGCGCGTTCATCGACGGCTATCATCCGGACAGGGTGTTCTCCTCGATCGATCGGTTCGGCCGCTACGCCTATCGCAACCAGCCCGGCATCGCGGCCTGGAATCTGGCCCAGCTCGGTTCCGCCCTGCTGCCGCTGATCGCCGACGACCCCGACGCGGCCATCGCCCCGGCCCAGGCCGTGATCGACGGCTTCGCCGGGCGCTACCGGGCGGCCTGGGAGGCGCGTTTTCGCGCCAAGCTGGGCCTTGCCCGGGCCGAGGCCGGGGATGCCGCGCTGGCCGAGGCGTTGCTTGCCGCAATGGCCGCGGCCGAGGCCGATTTCACCAATACCTTTCGCGCGCTCTGCACGGTGGGACGCGATGGCACCGGTCTGGCGGCGGCGCGGGCGGGCTTCGCCGACCCGACCGGTTTCGATGCCTGGGCGGCGCGCTGGCTGCAAAGGCTGGGGCGCGAGGCGCCAGACGACGCCACCCGACAGGCGGCGATGCGGCGGGCGACCCCCGCCGTGATCCCGCGCAACCATCGGATCGAGCAGGCGATCGCGGCCGCGCTGGACGAGGATCTCGCCCCGTTCGAGCGGCTGATCGCGGC
>DNSZ01000232.1 GCA_003500165.1 Paracoccaceae bacterium
GGCGCGCCTCAGATTCCCGCGCAAGAATTGAGGTACGTTGCCGGCTTCGCGCACGTACCAAACCAAGGGTATCTTCCCTTCGAAGGCAGAGACGTAGCGGTCGGTCGCGACCGTGTTACAAACGACAAGCGCGATGTTGTCGCTCTTTAGCGCAGCTATTCTGGCGTTGTTCACCTCTCCAGGTGGCACGACTCGTACAACAAAGCCATGCTCGGCGAACTCTTGGGAAAAGGGGCCCGCCCGTTCGGTCCAGATCACCGGACGATACCCCAGCGCGTTTGCCACCTTGCACAGTCGCAAAAGGCTGTGGGGGGCGCCGTCGTACTTCATTTCGTGCGAAACGAACAAGATCCCCTGGCGATCGCGATCGGCGGCGATGGGTTTTACAGCTTTTGTGTGCGCCAAACTGCGCTGGTTGGGAGGGAACAAGTCACCAAACCGCCGGAACTCGGACTGCGTGTCATGGAGAACCGCGAGCGCGTCATAGATGAAGTCGCCATAGACCGCATGCTGGTACGGTCTGCACCCAAGGGAGTTTCTGAGCGGCTGAAACGCCGTATAGCTGCCGATCTTGCGAAGGGACTCGAGACCTTTGGAATAGTCAAGATAACGCTCGACAAAATCCAGCATGCCGCGCTGCATTTCGAGAATTTGGGCCACGTTCGGCGGAACATTCGTCCCCCGTTTGGCCACGGGTTTTCCGCGGTCATCACGGACATACGTAATGGTCGTCGCGACGGGCTCGGTGAACAGATATTCGACCGAATGGGTGAGAAGATCCTTTGTCAGTCGCGCAACATCTCCTGTTGGCATCATCACGCGCATCAGATCCTGATTCTCCAATGGGGAGTAGATATAGGCGGTGATCGACCCGTCGCTTACGGCATCGGTGATCTGATCACTTCGTGACGTACCCAAAAGTGCGCCAAATACTCGCGGCGCAGACGGACCCATGCGGGACTTCAAGAAATCGTCCAAGGTGGAAATGCACGTTCCGGTCCAGCCGATGTCCACAGCCAAAACGGTTCTGGCGTGCCCAATGCGGTCACGAAAATAGTCACATGCGATACGCTTAGTTTCCGAAAGATGTTCTTCGACCACATCTTGATTGGCCCAGAAAAAATCCCGCAGCCTATCTTCACTGGCACTAGCCGGGAATTGATAGGGCTCTATGTCAGCTGCTTCGAGATGACCCACCAAAAATCCGAACCCTGCGTCTTCCAAAATCTGAAACACCGGTTTGGTGTTTTGGGATTCCCGAAACCAACGGAAGACACTACGCGAAATATAGTCTTCATAATTATGTTCCGAAGTTAGCATCAAGGCCGCGGTGCGAGAGGTGTCGACATAGGCGCTGGGAAAATTCGAAAAAAATCGATTGTATAATTTGTTTAGGATATCGCAATCCCGTCCCAGAAAGAGGATTTTTTCCGCCCCTTTTTCGCGCGCGAGCCGCTCTATGAACTCCAGGTACCCAAGTGCCAGAATGCCGCCAACGCGAAAGCCATGCGTATAATGCAATTCCTCTCGCCACGTACCAGTGCCCATAGTGTTGTCTATGACAGCTTCGTAGAAGCTACCGGCCATGTTCGACATGAACACTTCGCGCTTCAGGCCATGCTGGTCAGGATTAAACACGCCCGTGATACCGGCGGCGTTGGACTTGACGACATCCGCGTCATACACGTCCCCGACATGAGCGATACTGATGTCCTTGCCAAAATCCCGGATCAAGACGCCCTGCAATGTGCCATCGCCTTTTCGCGCGGCATGTTCGTTCGATAAATAGATGGTCTCATGGCCGAGATAGCCGGCGGAAGAAAGCATGGCCTCCAGCGTCGTCCGGGGCAGGTACATGTCACTGGTAAAAATCAACCTCTTGCCTGCTGCGCGAAGACGATCGAAGACGTCCCGGATGTAGGGGTTGGGCCGTGTCAGTTGTATTTCGAGTTTTTGCTCAAGCTCTTTCCATCCGGTCACGTCGCCATGACGAGCGGCAAGAACTTCGTAGATTTCATCAAGGGTCACCTCTCGGGTGCCTTTCAGCCTGTCGTTCGAGGTCCGCGCATATGCCTCTGCCTGTCTACGTTTACTCGCAAAGTCGGTGACCTGCAGCAGCGAGCCCATGATCCGGAATACGTGGCTGGGTTGAGAGACCGCGCGCACGATCGCTGTGTCGAAAATGTCAAAAGAAATCACATCATGGGCGCTCAGGCAATCGACCATCTCGTCGATCAGTAGCCGTTCAGGGGCCTCCGGGTCAATGTAGTAGTGAATAGAGCTGTCGAAACCGATACGCTGCAAGCGGCGTGCCCGGGCATAGATTTCTGACGAATGATCCCCCAAGGCATCAATGGTCTTGGCCCGGTTGAGCACGGCCACAACGCCTTCGTAATCCTCGGCCTGGAACTTTGCATTCGCGATGGCCTTGAGCAGAGAGGCGTTGTCCGGGTGTTCGAGGAGTGCAGACTCGAGAAGCGACAAGGCGCCCTGTACGTCATCGGCCTTGCGCAGCTCCTGTGACTTCTCCACCAGACGACGGACAGTCGATATCTGCTTCAGTTTCAGCGTAAACGGTCCCAGCGGCTCGTACGCTTCAACCGCAGCAAGCGCCTGCAAAACCCCCTTGTCATCCTTCAGAGCAAACCGGGCGTTGGCAAGCTCCTTCAGAAGCTCAATATCGCGTGGAAAGTGGAATGCCAGGGTTTCCAGAAGCTTCGCAGCTTCCGAAATGGACCCTGCCCGCCGTAACTGACGGGCCCGTTCGATTATCCGTCCTGTATCTGGTGCATTGCCCAGTCCGAAAAAAGCATGCTTCACCCGGTTTAGCATTCTACCCATCTTGCAACTCATAGCTTTTCTTCTTCAAACGTTTCACCCGACATTCCCCAGGTGGTCTTCTATCTGACGCGAAGATCGTCTGATCAGGCCAGTGGGTCAAGTGTTTTGCCGTCCAAGCGGCGCCTGCGGTCTGCGGGTCGCACACGACCCCTTGCGGCCGCGGGAAGTGTTCTGCGATGCCGGGTTCCGGTCGGGTACCGATCTGGAGTTCCTGGTGCAGGACGCCGCCGTGCTGATCTCGCTGTTGCTGCAACACGGGCTGGCGCCGTCCGAGATCGGCCGGTCGCTGTCGGCCCTCGGCGATGGCGGCGCCGGTTCGGTGATCGGGTCGATCGTGGCCGGGATCGCTGTTCCGCCACAATGGGCGCAGCATGCCCCGTCCGGGGAGGGCGACCCATGATCGCGGCGCTGGCCCTGGTGCTGCTCGAGGCAGCGACGCCGGTTGCAGGTTACGCGCTCGACGGCCGGGTCACTGCGGTGCGCGATGTCGATACCATCGAGGTCGCGGGCGTGCCGGTGCGTCTCAACGGCGTCGATGGGCCAGAGACCGGAACCCGGGCCGGTGACGCGGCCGCGCACGACATGCGCCAGCTCGTGCAGGGCCGGCAGGTGCGGTGCAGCCTGAACGGCGAACGCAGCCATGATCGCCGGATCGGTGTCTGCTCTCTCGACGGCATGGATATCGGTGCGCTGGCAATCATGGCAGGTCATGCGCTCGATTGCCCGCGCTGTTCGGGCGGCCGCTATCGTCCGCTCGAACGCCTTGACGCCCGCACGAGGCTGCCGCGCGCAGGCTGTTGCCAGCCATAGGACCAGTCCTTGGGAGGATGGCCCGCCCGTAGGCGGGCCTGCCCGGGTCAGGGGAACAGCTTGTCGATGGCGACGATCAGCCCGACGATGCTGGCGCCCATGATCCACAGATGCCGGTAGAGCTCCTTGAAGCTCTCGGCGATCTCGCTCTTCAACTCTGCGATGCTCGTTTCGATCTTGGCGTCGAGCCCGGCGATATCGGTCTTGGTGGCGAACTCCGAGGTATCGACCGAGGCGAAGCCGCCGGCGATGGCTTCGGCCAGGCGTTCGTCGGCCCCGGCCTCTTTCAGGGCGCGGGCGAATTTCAGCGTGTCGATGTGCAAGGTCAGGCCCATGGTGGTCTCCTCTCCACGGTATAGGCGATCCGTTCGGGAAAAGCGAGGGGCTAGGGCGGCCCGAAGGCCGCCCCGCCGGTCAGCCGGTGTTGTCGGGAGCGTCCCCGGCGTCCGGCGCTGCCCGCTTCTTCGCCAGAAGGGCGAAGTCCTCGGCGGCCAGGGTGACGCCATAGCGGGTCTCCCCGTCCTTGTCCCAGGAGGTCTCCCGCAGGGTGCCGCGGGCCAGGACCAGGTCGCCCGGCTGGATGTTCGCGCGAACCCAGGCGATGGTCTGCTCGCGGAACAGGGTGACGGTGTTCCAGAACGGGTTCGTCTGGAAGTCGCCCCGGTCGTCACGACGGCCATATTCCGCGGCGATGCTGATCTTCAGGGCGGTTCCGGCGTCGGCGCGTTTCCCGACACGGCCCAGGATCTGGTATTCGGCGAAGCTACGCATGATGCTCTCCTCTCTCTGCGCGTTTCGACAGGAAACGGCCCGGCCGGGCCGCGATGCGATCAAGCGGAAAACCGGAGGCTCCGCGCGGCAGCGGGGAAACCGGTTTTCCGCTTGAAGGGGCCTGCCCCCGGTCGCCGAAGCGCGGGCACGGCCCAGGGTTCGCAATCGCCGCGCAGCCGGGGACGGAGCAGCCCCGCCCTGCCCCGCCATGCCCCGGCGATGCCGGGCAGCCGTTGCGGCCACCGGGCGCGGCCTCGGCCCTGGTGGCGAAGGCAGCATCGCGTGGCCCTTGAAATGGCCGAGCCGGGCATGCCGGCCCGCCGGCGCCAGAGATACCCGGCCATGCATTGCCCGGGCTCGTGATAGAAGGCGGTCACGGTGATCTCCGGGAACCGCGCGCGCAGCGCATCGAGGACAGGCTCCGGCGGTCCCCATGGCGTGTGGAAGCGCAGTTCGAGCCAGTCCTCCCCGGTGTCGATGTCGGACTGCGCGGCATCCCATTTGCAGCCCCAGCGGGCAATCGACCAGTCATACCAGTTGTCGTAACCGGTCGCGGCGAGCTCGGCGGCCTC
>DNSZ01000140.1 GCA_003500165.1 Paracoccaceae bacterium
GACACGCTCGACATCCGCATCTCCCAGCTCTCCGCCCTTGTGGGGCGGGGCGCACCCAAGACCGTCACGCTGATACTCTGAAGGCCACCCCATGTCCGATGCCACGTCCCATCTCCTGCTGCCCTACATCCTGGCGGCGCAGGCCCAGAAGCACGTCACCCACAACGAGGCGCTGCGGATCCTCGACGGGCTCGTGCAGCTCTCGGTCCTCGACCGGGACCTGTCCGCGCCGCCCGGAAGCCTCGCCGATGGCGACCGCTACATCGTTGGCTCAGGCGCGACGGGCGACTGGGCCGGCTGGGATCTGAATGTCGCGCTCTGGACGGACGGGGCCTGGCTGCGACTGCCGCCGCGGACCGGCTGGCGGGTCTGGGTCGAGGACGAGGGTCTGCTGCTGGTCTATGACGGCGCGGGCTGGGTCGGCACCACGCCCGCGGCGCTGCAGAACATGACGCTGCTCGGGCTCGGCACAACGGCGGATGCGTCGAACCCGTTCTCGGCCAAGCTGAACGCGGCGCTCTGGACGGCGAAGACCGTGGCCGAGGGTGGGACCGGCGATCTCTTCTACACCATGAACAAGGAGGCCGCTGACGACGATCTCGGCCTCACGCTCCAGACCAACTTCGTGACGAAGGCGCTGGTGGGGCTGTTCGGCTCTGACAGGTTCCGCCTCGCGGTTTCCGCTGACGGCAGCACCTTCTTCGACGGACTCAGCGTCGACAACGCCACCGGCATTGTCGATCAGCCCCGGCTGCCCCGGTTCAAGGCGTACACCAACTACGACAACTACGTGGGCGTTGGGACCTGGACGAAGATCGGCCTCAACAACACGGACTACAACGATCAGGGCGCGTTCGACGCCGCCAACAACTACTTCGTCGCGCCCGTGGACGGCACCTACCTCTTTGGCGCGACGCTGCTCTACAAGATCAACGCCAGCGCCACGGCGCGTATGCGCGGGCGGCTGGTGCTGAACGGCGCGACCGAAATCCGCGGCTCCCTCGGCGAGATCTCCGCCACCCATGTCTCGCTCGCCACCGCGATCTGGCTGCAGACCATGGTCCCGCTCACCGCGGGCGATACCGTCGAGCTGCAGGGGTATTTCCGGGTCGCGGACGGCTACTTCGCGGCCGACCACACCTCCTTCTGGGGCTGCAAGGTCGGCTGAGCGGCGGAAGGAGGATCCTATGAACCCACCCCGATCCGAGGGCTTCGTGCGCATGCCCGACGCCGAGTTCGAGGCGATCCTGACGCGGGCGGCCGAGGAAGGCGCGAAGCGCGCACTCGCCGATGTCGGTCTCGACGGCGACGAGGCCGCGCTCGACATCCGCGATCTGCGCTCCCTGGTGGACTGCATCCGGCTGGTCCGCCGCACCGCGATGCAGACGGCTGTCCGCATGATCACCACCGGCGTCATGCTGGCGCTGCTTGCGGGCATCGCGATCAAGCTGAAGATCTTCGGCGGCGGCCCGTAGCCGCGCCCCATCACCATTCATCAGCCCAACCGCACCCGCCCTCAAGGCGGGTTTTTCATTTTGGAGGACCCCATGACCACGACCTTCCACCGCCGTTGGCGCGACGCGCCGGAGAGCGCTTGGCGCTGGCCGAACTTCAGCCCGGCCGAGATCGCCTGCCGGGGCACCGGCAAGCTGCTGATCAACGAGCCCGCGCTCGACAGGCTGCAGGCGCTGCGCGACCGGCTGGGCAAGCCGCTGATCGTCCGCTCCGCCTATCGCAGCCCCGAGCACAACCGCGCCGTCGGCGGCGCGACCCGGTCGAAGCATCTCGACGGCGCCGCCTTCGACATCGCCATGGCGAACCACGATCCGGTGGTGTTCGAGACGGCGGCGCGCGAAGTCGGGTTCCTCGGCTTCGGTTTCTACCCGCGCTCGGGGTTCATCCACGTCGACCTCGGCCCCGCGCGTCAGTGGGGCGAGCGGTTCCCGGTCCGGGCGACGGCATTTGCAGCCGAGACGCCGCCCGCGCGCGAGGTGCTGGCCGAGAGCCGAACCATGAAGGGTGGTGGCGCGGCGGGCGTGGCGACGCTGGGTGCGGCCGGCGTCGAGGTTGCGCAAAGCGTCCTGGCCGAGACCCAGACCGCCATCCTGCCGCTCGTGCCTTACCTCGACACGCTCCGCTGGGTGTTCATCGCCGTGGCGCTCGGAGGCATCGCAGTCACGATCTACGCGCGGCTGGACGATTGGAAGCGGGGCCGCCGATGATTGGTGCGCTCTTCGCTGGGTTCGCCACCAACCCGTGGGCCCGGACGGCTCTCCGCTACGGCGCCATCGTCCTTGCCGTGCTTCTGTTCCTGCTGTCGCTTCGCAGGTCCGGCGAGCGAGCGGGACGCCTCGCCGAACGACTTGAGACCACGGAGAAGGCAAATGATGTGCATCGACAGATGCTTGAGGCGGCGGCGCGTCGTCCTCGCTCTCGCCACGATCTGGCTGAGCGGCTGCGCGACGGGCGGTTCTGATACCGGAAGGCTCGGCGCCTGTCCGCCGGTCGTCGAGTACAGCCGGGAATTCCAGGCGCGGGCCGCGGAAGAACTGGCTTTGCTGCCGGAGAACTCGGTGCTCGCGAATATGCTGTCAGACTATGCGGTGATGCGGGATCAGGCGCAGGCGTGTCGGCCCCCGACGCATTCTTGATCTAATGGACTGTTAAATCGAATAGAATCTACGCGGCACCAAGTCCGGGCAGAAAACAGTCATAGAGCGGGCGCGGGCGCGGGCGCGAACGGTGGCGCGTTCATACGATTCTGACCGAGTACAATCACGGTGCAATGGCTCTGCGCGCGCGTGATGCCGTTGTAGAGCAATCGGCGCAGATGCTCCTCGCTTCCTGTGGCGGTGTGCGGCCATAGCACGATCACGCTCGGAAACTCGCGGTTCTTGGCGCGCTGGATTGTCATAACAAGATGACCATGTTGCCGCCGGAAGCCTAGCCGCGAACGGCTTCGAACGGAGTCGCGCACGAACTCGGTGACTTGAGCGGCGGTGAAGGATGTTTCCCCATGGGCGCGGCGCAAACGGTCCATGCGGCCGATGGCCTGCGCGATGGGCGCATTTCCAGAAAATGGCGTGAGAAGGGTGCGAAGGTCGGCGTAGTAGGCCGTTTCTGGCAAGGCGATATCAGCCAGCAAGGCGTTGGCTTCTTCGTTGTCTTGGCGTTCCCATGTATGCGGATAGGGCCCGAAGGTCGCGCCGTTCTTGCGCACATGCTGCTTGGTTTGCAGGGTATTGAGCGCAGCACGGAGTATCGCATTGTTTCCATCCGGTGTGAGAATGACCACCGGGCCTTGGCGCTGCGCGATATCGTTGGCAATCGCCCATGTCAGCAGTGCGTGATTGGCATTGGTCGCAGGCGCATCGAGAAGGCGGAATCCCGCGCCGTTCCACGAAGTTCGCTTGTTGAACGTGTTGGCTGTCAGAACCGCCTTCATATCCCGGCCTTCGCGCACTGCGAGCGCGGCGGCCAACAAGCCTTGTTGGGTGGTGCGCCGAACCTGCATGAGACGGTGGGTTTGTCCCGCGCCTTCAAGCCAGCCCATGAGGGGCGCGGTGTCGCGCCCGTTGTGAAGGCACTGGAAGGCGTCAGCCGCCGCCACGATCCGGCAGGAGAGCGAAAGCCCCTGAAGAACGCGCATCCGGTGTTCGTCGAGGTCTTGCGCTTCATCGACCAGAACCAGCGGGAAGCTTCGCGCCACCCATTTTCGAACGGCTTCGTATTCCAGAAGGCCCGCCGCCAGAGCGCAAGGCCCGTCAAACTCACTCAAAGCGTCGGCCTGCGCCTGCAAAACGGGCGTGATTAGGCTCCTGCGTCGCGCGGCAAGCGTCCGGGCGAACACATCGAAGGTCTGGCAATCAAAGCGTCGGCGGTGATGCAGACCTTCGAGAGCGCCCGCATCCAGACGGCGGCGCGCGCCGT
>DNSZ01000295.1 GCA_003500165.1 Paracoccaceae bacterium
CTGTCTTCGAAGCCTGCGCCACAGGATTTTCTGGAAAATCCGGATCCGCAGCGCCTTCGCGGACCTCGAACTGCTGCAGGGCGTGGCGCGAGGCCATGATGGCGTCGGGATCGACCGGGTCGAGGCGGCACCCGACGATGACCGCACCGGGTCCATCGCGATCCTTGCCGCGCAGCTGCTGCGCAACCTGCTTGGCTCTGTCTTCGAAGCCTGCGCCACAGGATTTTCTAGAAAATCCTGGCCTGCGGAGTTTTCTGGAAAACTCCGCCCGGTCGGAACCCGGTCGCCACGACATATTTCTCGGCGCTGTCGGGCCGGCTTGCATCCGGTTTGACATTGGCGACCCGGTCGAAGCGCCGCTTCAGGGTCGCCTGCAGCCCGGCTTCGGCCCCGCCGGCCAGCACCTTGGCGACGAAGCTGCCGCCGGGCTCCAGCACATCGAACGCCAGTTCGGCGGCCGCTTCGCACAGCGCGACGATGCGCAGATGGTCGGTCTGCCGGTGCCCGGTCGCGGCCGCCGCCATGTCCGAAAGCACCACATCGGCCGGCCCGCCAAGCCACGCCTTGACCCGGTCGTCGGCGCCCTCTGCCAGGAAGTCGAGGACATGCAGTTCGGCGCCCGGAATGGGTTCGACTTCCCGCAGGTCGATCCCGATCACCCGGCCCCGCGGCCTGCCCGGCCGGGCGCCATCGGCATTGACCCGTGGCACCGCCACCTGGCACCAGCCGCCCGGGGCAGCACCCAGATCGACCACCCGTGCGCCGGGGCGCAGCAAGCCGAAGCGGTCGTCGATCTCGGCCAGCTTGTAGGCCGCGCGACCGCGCAGCCCGTCCGCCTTTGCCCGCTGCACATAGGGGTCGTTGAGTTGCCGCTCCAACCAGCGGGTCGAGGACAACTTGCGCCCGCGCGCCGTCTTCACCCGCTGATGCAAGGCCCGCGTGCCGCGCCCCGATGCCCCGGGCTTCCTTGGCATCGCTCAGACCGGCCCGGTTTCCAGCACCCCGTCGGCGCTCATCTGGGCATAGAGCAGGCCCTCGCGCAGGCCGCGATCGCCGACCGAGACACGGTCGGTCGGCCAGACCCGCAGCAGCGCCTTCAGGATCGCCGCGCCCGACATGATCAGCGTCTGGCGATCGCGTCCGATATGCGGGTCGCGCCGCCGCCCGCCCGGGCCGAGCCGCAGATAGCGCCCGATCACCGCGTCGATCTGCGCGTTCGTCATCCGCAGGCCGTCGACCTTCGAACGGTCATAGCGCGTCAGCCCCAGATGCGAGGCGGCGACCGTGGTGACCGTCCCCGAGGTGGAGATCATCTGGAAATGCGCCGGCTGGTCCTGGGGTTCGTGGTGATAGGGCGCGAAATCCGCCAGCGCCTCTTCGAAGTGGCACGACATCAGGGCAAAGCGGGCGCGGTCATCCTCGACATCGGCGAATTGCTCGCGCAGCGTGGCCACGCCCAGCGGCACCGAAATCCAGTCGACGACCCGGGCGGCGGGAAACGGGCCCGGCGCGCCGTCGAACCCCGAATGCAGCCGCATCAGCGCGCGCGGCCGGTCGGTCGGCGGCACCGCGGACAGGTCGATCCAGACAAGCTCGGTCGAGCCGCCGCCGATATCGACGACCAGCAACTGCTCGGTCCGGATCGACACCAGCGGCCCGCAGCTGATCACCGCCAGGCGGGCCTCTTCCTCGGCCCGGATGACCTCGAGCCGGAGGCCGGTCTGGCGCCGCACCTGGTTCAGGAAGGCGGTACCGTTGCTGGCCCGCCGGCAGGCTTCGGTCGTCACCAGGCGCATCCGCCGCACCCGGTGATAGCCGAGCTTGCGCCGGCAGACCCGAAGGGCGGCGATCGCCCGGCGCATCGCCGCATCGGAAAGTCGGCCCGATGCCTCCAGCCCCTGGCCCAGCCCGACCGAGCGCGAAAAGCTGTCGATGACGTGGAACTGCGCCCCCTTGGGCTGGGCGATCAGCATCCGGCAGGAATTGGTGCCGAGGTCGAGCGCGGCATAAAGCTCCACCGGGTCGGGGCTGTCGGGGGTCGGGCGCGCGACCGGTTGCGGAAACGTGCCCGCCTGGTTGCGGGGGGCCTTCATGGCGGTCAATCCTGTGTTGCGTCGAGGTTACGCGCCGGGCGTGGGGCACGCAAGGGCCGTGCGCGCCCGCCGCCGGCACGGCCGATGCCGGCGCCGGCCGGCCGATTGGTCGCAACGTCATCGGCGGATGCCGCAAATCCGCGATGCACACGGCACCGGCCTGGCCTACAAGGCGCAAACGGCCGGGGGCGGGGCACGAATCCATGGCGGAACTCACCATTGTCTACTGGCGGGACATCCCTGCCCAGGTGATGGCCGGGCGCGGCCGTCAGGCGGTGCGGGTGGCGCTGCCCGAACGCTTCGAACAGGCGATCGACCGGGCTGCGATGCAGGCCGGGGCCACCGGCAGCGACGCCTATCTTGAAGACTGGCGCCGGGCGTCCGTGACCCGCCCGGGCGACGATGCCGGCGCCGCCGCGCGGGCCGAAGCGGCGCGCCTCGACGCCGATTACGACACCGCGCGGCTGCGCGCGCTCATCGACAATCACGGTCACGCCAGGAGGCCCGAGCCATGAACGCCTTTTCGATGTTTGGCGGCCGCCGGCCGCAGGGCAAGGACGCCCCCGATCCCGCGCTCGACGCGTTCCTGTCGGANNGGCACGCCGATCGACGACATGGTCGCCACGGCGGCCCGGCTGCGGGCCGAGGGGATGGCGCCGATGCCGCATTTCCCCGCCCGGATCATCGCCGACACGGCCGAGCTGGGCGACTGGATCGCGCGCTATCAGGGCGAGGCCGGCGTCGATCAGGGGCTGATCCTGGCGGGCGGCGTGCACGCCCCCGCCGGCGCCTTCGATTCGTCGATGGCGCTGCTTGACACCGGGCTGTTCGACAAGGCGGGCTTTCGCCGGCTCCATGTCGCGGGCCACCCCGAGGGCAACCGCGACATCGACGCCGATGGCGGGCACCGCGTGGCCGATGCCGCGCTTGCCTGGAAACAGGGCTTTGCCGAACAGACCGATGCCGAGATGGCGATCGTCACCCAGTTCGCCTTCGAACCCGACCCGATCATCGCCTGGGCCGACCGGCTGCGCGCCCAGGGCATCACCCTGCCCGTCCATATCGGCGTGGCGGGGCCGGCAAAGCTGCAGACGCTGATCAAATACGCCATCGCCTGCGGCGTCGGGCCGTCGCTGCGGGTGCTGCAGCGCCGCGCCGGGGATGTGACCAAGCTGTTGCTGCCCTTCGAACCGACCGAGTTCCTGACCGGGCTGGCGCGCCACCGCGACGAGACGCCCGATTTCAACATCACCCATGTCCATGTCTTTCCGCTGGGCGGGATCGGCCGCGCCGCCGAATGGCTGCAGGGCCATGGCGGACACGCCACCGCACCGGCCCGCCCGGCCTGAGGAGAAACCGATGACCCGCACCGTGATCGAGAGCAAGACCAAGACTGTCGTGATCGGCTTCGACGAGCCGTTCTGCGTGATCGGCGAACGGATCAACCCGTCGGGCCGCAAGAAGCTCAACGCCGAGCTCGAGGCCGGCGATTTCACCACCGTCGAAAAGGACGCGCGCGAGCAGGTCGCCTGCGGGGCCATGGTGCTCGACGTCAATTCGGGCGCGGTGTTCCGCAACAAGATGGCCGACGACGCGCGCTATGCCGACAACAATTTCGTCGAACCGCCGCTGATGCGCGAGCTGGTGCGCCGGGTCCAGGCGGTCACCGACGTGCCGCTGTGCATCGACAGCTCGGTGACCGGCGCGATCGAGGCCGCCCTCGAGGTCGTCGAGGGCCGGCCGCTGATCAACTCGACCACCGGCGAGGACGAGAAGATGGAGGCGATCCTGCCGCTCTGTGCCCGCTACAACCTGCCCGTGGTGGCGATTTCCAATGATGAATCGGGGATTTCCGAAGACCCCGACATCCGCTTCGAGGTCGCCCGAAAGATCGTCGAACGGGCCGCCGATCATGGCGTGCCGGCGCATGACATCGTTGTCGACCCGCTGGTGATGCCGATCGGTGCGATGGCCACTGCCGGGCAGCAGGTCTTTACCCTTGTGCGTCGGCTGCGCGCCGAGCTTGGCGTCAACACCACTTGCGGCGCCTCGAACATCTCGTTCGGGCTGCCGCACCGGCACGGCATCAATGCCGCCTTCCTGCCGATGGCAATCGGGGCGGGCATGACGAGCGCAATCATGAACCCCGTTCGCGCCGTCGAGATGGAGGCCGTGCGGGCGGCGAATTTCCTGATGAACCACGACCCGAACGGGTCGGCCTGGATCGGGTTCTCGCGGGTCCTCGACCAGGTCGCCGAGGGCACGCCCTTTGCCGAGGCCGCGATCGCGGCGGGCAGCGCGCGTGGCGGCGGCCGGCGCGGCGGCCGCCGGCGGACCGGGTAGGCGCTTCATCGGCCCCCCACGGGGGACGGCCCCGCCCAACCCGTGCACCACCGACAGGCGGCCAAGGATCGCGACCCGCCGATCTTGGCGCTACTCGGCGGCTGCCTTTGTCACGAAACCGCCGGCGATCATGTCGGACGGCGCCACCGGGTAGTCCCCCGAAAAACAGGCATCGCAATAGCGCGGCGCGGCCGGGTCGCGGCCGCCCGCCTCGCCGACCGCACGGTAAAGCCCGTCGAGCGACAGAAACCGCAGCGAATCGACGCCGAGATGGCCGCGCATCTCGTCCTCGGACATCGTCGCCGCCAGCAGCTTCTCGCGCTGCGGGGTATCGACGCCATAGAAGCAAGGCCAGGCCGTGGGCGGCGAGGCGATGCGGAAATGCACCTCGGCCGCGCCGGCATCGAGGATCATTTCCTTGATCTTGCGGCTCGTCGTGCCCCGCACCACCGAATCGTCGACCAGCACCACCCGTTTGCCCGCCACCAGCGCGCGGTTGATGTTGAGCTTCAGCCGCACGCCCATGTTGCGGATATGCTCGGTGGGTTCGATGAAGGTGCGCCCGACATACTGGTTGCGCACGATCCCCATGCCATAGGGCACGCCCGATGCCTGGGCATAGCCGATCGCCGCAGGCGTGCCCGAATCGGGGACCGGGCAGACCAGATCGGCGTCGCAGGGCGCCTCGCGCGCCAGTTCGGCGCCGATCGCGTGCCGGGTCTCGTAGACCGACCGGCCGCCAAGGGTCGAATCGGGCCGCGAGAAATAGACATGCTCGAAGATGCAGAAGCGCGGGCTGCGCGGCTCGAACGGGCGGTAGCTTTCGACGCGACCCTCCGAGATGACCACCATCTCGCCCGGCGCGACCTCGCGCTCGAATCGGGCGCCGATGATGTCGAGCGCGCAGGTCTCCGACGCCAGCACCCAGCCATCGCCCAGACGGCCCAGCATCAGCGGCCGCACGCCCAGCGCGTCGCGCACCCCGATCAGCTTGGTCCGGGTCATCGCGACGATCGAGAACGCGCCCTCGACCCGGCGCAGCGCGTCCTTCATCCGTTCGGGGATGGTGCGCTGGATCGACCGTGCCATCAGATGGATGATGCATTCGCTGTCCGAGGAGGACTGGAAGATCGAGCCGCGCTCGATCAGTTCGCGGCGCAGGCTGAGCGCGTTGGTGATGTTGCCATTATGCGCCAGCGCGCAGCCGCCCATGGCGAATTCGCCAAAGAAGGGCTGGACGTCGCGGATCGCCGTATGGCCCTTGGTGCCGGTGGTCGAATAGCGGACATGGCCGATGCCGATGGCGCCGGGCAGGGTCTCCATCACGCTGGCCGAGGTGAAGTTGTCGCGGACATAGCCGAAACGGCGGGCCGAGTTGAAGCCGGCAACCGGATCGTGGGTGACGATGCCGCCCGCCTCCTGGCCGCGATGCTGCAGCGCGTGCAGCCCCAGCGCGACGAAATTGGCGGCATCGCCAAGGCCGACGACGCCGAACACGCCGCACTCTTCGCGCAGGCGATCATCGTCGAAGGGAAGACCGGGCAGGTCGTCGGGTTCGGGCATCGGGCCTGGACGTGGTGTGGCAGCGGACCCGGTCATCCTTAGCCGATTTTCGCGCCGCTGTCACGCGGCGAAGCCGTGGCGCGGGGCGGCGAACGGTCATTGCAGATGATCGTTGGCATCGCCCCGACGCGGCCGCCGGGATCAGCCCGGGACGGTCTCGGGCCGGGGCGGGCCGTCCGGCACCGGGCAGGAAGCCATCAGTCTCTCGTAGGTCTGAATGATCCAGTCGGGCGCCTCTTCGGGCAGGCGCGCCTCGATCCAGACCTGCGCGCCCGAAAACGCCGCAGCCGAGCGCGATTCATCGACCATGTCGACCCCCTCGCCAAGCCGGGCATAGACCACAAAAGCCAGCGCAACCAGCAGGATGCCGCGCAGCAGGCCGAACACCAGGCCAAGGCCCTGATCGACCCGACCGAGCCGCAGATGCTCCAGCAGGTTCGACAGCAGCGGCGTGAAGAACGAGATCACGATCAGCGCCACGGCGAACACCGCGGTGAAGGCGACCAGAACGGTCAGCTCGCAACTGCCGGCAAGGAAGCCGCCCAGCACCGGGACCTCGCGCATCAGCGGCGCGACCTCGTCGGCGAAGATGAAGCCGACGATCGCCGCACCGATCCAGCCGACGATCGACATCACCTCGCGCGTCAGACCGCGGGCATAGGCCAGCACCGCCGAAAGCACGAGCACGACCGCGACGATCGCATCGATGACGTTGAATCCGTCCATCAGGACCGTCCTAGGCTGTGTCGGTCAGCGCCCCGGCCACCGCGGCAAGATCGCGGAACCGACGAAGGGCAAGGTCACCCGCGGACGGGGCCGCGCCCCCCTCGGGCAGTAGCGCCATGGTGAAACCAAGTTTCTGCGCCTCTTTCAACCGCAATTCGCTCTGCGGCACCGGGCGCAGGGCGCCCGACAGGCTGATCTCGCCGAAAACCACGGTCTCGGGCGGCAGCGGCCGGTCCTCGCGCGCCGACAGCAACGCCGCAGCGACCGCCAGATCGGCCGCCGGTTCGCAGATGCGCAAGCCCCCCGCGACGTTGAGGTAGACATCCGAACCGGCAAAGGCGATCCCGCAGCGTGCGTCGAGCACCGCCAGGATCATCGCCAGCCGCCCGGGATCGAGGCCGACCACCGTGCGCCGCGGGCTGGCCAGCGTCGATTGCGCCACCAGCGCCTGGATTTCCACCAGCACGGGGCGCGTCCCCTCGACGCCGGCAAAGACGGCCGATCCGGGCGCGCCCGCCTCATGCTCGGACAGAAACAGCGCCGAGGGGTTGGCGACCTCGGCCAGCCCCGCGCCGGTCATCTCGAACACGCCGATCTCGTCGGCCGGGCCGAACCGGTTCTTGACCGCCCGCAACAGCCGGAAGCGGTGGCCGCGCTCGCCCTCGAAGTAAAGCACCGTATCGACCATATGCTCGACCACGCGGGGTCCGGCGATCTGGCCGTCCTTGGTGACATGACCGACCAGCACCACCGCCGTGCCGCGTCGCTTGGCGAATTGCACCAGTTCCTGGGCGGCGGCGCGAACCTGCCCGACCGAGCCCGGCGCGGCATCGAGCGAATCGCTCCACATGGTCTGGATCGAATCGATCACCGCCAGATCGGGCCGTTCGGCGTTGAGCGTCGTGAGGATGTCGCGCAGGCCGGTTTCGGCGGCCAGCGCCAGCGGCGCGTCCGACAGCCCCAGGCGGGCGGCGCGCATGCGGATCTGGTCGGCGGCTTCCTCGCCCGAGACATAGACGGCGCGCCCGCCGGCCTGCGCCACCCGGGCGGCCGCCTGCAGCAGCAGGGTGGATTTGCCGATGCCCGGATCGCCGCCCACCAGGATCGCCGAGGCCGGCACCAACCCGCCGCCCAGCACCCGGTCGAGTTCGTCAAGCCCGGTGCCGGTGCGCGGCGGCGGCGCGGTTTCGCCGCGCAGCCCGGCCAGCGTCACCGCCCGGCCCTTGCGGCCGCCCAGCGCGCCGCGGCCCGGTGCGGTGCCCAGCGGGGCCTCTTCCGCCAGCGTGTTCCAGGCGCCGCAGGCCTCGCACCGGCCGGCCCATTTCGGGTGGCGCGCGCCGCAGGCCGAGCAGGTGAAGTCGGGCGATCTGGCCATCGGTGCGCCTTACGCCCGCTTGCCCCGGGCCGTCAAATGCCCCAGCCCGATCGAGGCGAGCACGCAGAAGGTAAACAGCCACAGCCCCCAGGCCGGATCGACCCGGGCCATGCCGGCCTCCTTGACGACGATGATGTAGACGGCGACGAGAAACACATCGGCCATGGCGAGCTTGCCGAGGAATTGCAGCGCCGGCAGCGCGCGCCGCGACAGAAGCCCCAGATGGATCAGCGCCAGGCCCAGGGTTTTCAGCAGCGGGGCGAACAGGGCAAAGCCGGTGACGATCAGCGCCAGCGGGATGTCGGCCCGCCACAGCCGCTGCAACCCGGTGACGATGGAAATCTCGGCCATCCCGAACAGCGGCAGCAGGCCCGCGCGCATCAGCGGCGCGAACCACGCGATCACGAACAGCACCCCCAGCGCGGCGTTCGCAGCGAACAGCAGCGGCTGCCTTACCACCATGCGGCGGCCCCGATCAGCGCCATGGCGGCGAAGGCCGCGATCAGCAGGCGGCCCAGATGCGCCGCCTCATGCGGGGTTTCCACATCCGCCAGTTCGGTTTGCAGCGAAAGCGCCAGCCCCGCGGGCAGCAACAAGGGCGCGGCGCGCGCCAGCCAGGGCAGCCCCAGCACCGCGGCGCCGATCAACAGCAGCAGGAACACCCCGATCACCGGCACCAGGCTGCCGAACAAGAGCGCGGTCATGCCGACATGAAAGCGCTCGCCCATTTCGGCGGTGCGCCGGATCCAGACGATCAGCAAGACGCCCGCATAGCACCACAAGAGCGTCGCGAGGGCCTCGGCGATGGCGACCGGGATCATGCGGCTAGCGGGCCGCGCCCTTGTTGC
>DNSZ01000260.1 GCA_003500165.1 Paracoccaceae bacterium
TGCCCGGCTTCATCGCCCGGGGTATTGCAGCGATTGCCGCGCTGGGGCCGTTTCGCGTCAACGCCTTTGGCCATGTCGGCGACGGCAACCTGCATTTCAACGTGTTTCCGCCGCCCGGCGCGGCGCGCAGCGGGTTCGAGGATCGCCGCGCCGAGATCAAGCGCACGGTCCATGATCTGGTGCATGGGCTGGGCGGATCGGTCGCCGCCGAACACGGCGTCGGGCGGCTGAAGACGGCCGATCTGGCCCGCTATGGCGACCCGGCGAAGCTGGCTGCGATGCGCGCCATCAAGGCCGCGCTCGACCCTTCGGGCATCCTCAACCCCGGCGCCGTGCTGCCGCCCGCGGCGCCCGATGCCGACGCCGCGGGGTAAGGCGCCCCGCACCCGGTCAGGGGTGCGCGGCGCCGAACCCACGGCTCGGGCCGTTACGCCGTTTCGACCGCGTCGCCGGCGTCGGCTTCGTGCTCGGTCGCGTCGTCATCATCCCCCGCGCGCAGCCCCGACGGGGCGGAGATGTTGGCGATGGTGAAGTCGCGATCGGTGATCATCGGCCGCGTGCCCTCGGGCAGGTCGATCATCGAGATCGTCACGACATCGCCGATATCGAGGCCCGACAGGTCGGCCACGATCCGCTCGGGGATATCGCTTGCCGTCACTTTCAGCTCGACCTCCGGGCGGACCACGGTCAGCACGCCGCCCTTCTTCAGCCCCGGCGCCGCGTCGTGATTTATGAAATCGACGCCGATGAACAGGTTGATGCGCGAATTGCGCCGCAGCCGCATCAGATCGACATGGGTCGGCAGGTCCTTGACCACATCGCGCTGCACGTCGCGACAGATCACCCGGACATCTTCCTGCCCATCGACCTTGAGGTTGAACAGCGTCGACAGAAAGCGGCCGGCCTTCAGCCGCTTGAGCAATGCGTTGTACTTGATGTTGATCGGCAGCGGGTCGGCGCCGCCGCCATAGACCACCCCCGGAACCCAGCCGTCGCGGCGGGCTTGACGGGCGGCCCCCTTGCCTGTCCCCGTCCGAAGGGTGGCGTGAAGATCGGGAATATCTCGCGCCATCGTTTCACTCCTTGCAGTCTGGCGTGGCGGCGGCCTCCAAGGGTGTCCCCCGCCCGAAGCGCGTCCGTTAGCCCCGGCATGCCCGATTGGAAACCCCGAATCGTCGCCGCCGATGCGGGGCGGGCCGGTTCACGGCACGCGGGGAGGGGGCGGTTTCGGGTCGGCTTTGCCCGCCATCGCCATGCCGACGCAGGGCGTCGCCGCCTGGCCGGACCCGGCCGGCTTGCCGGGCAAGCCGTCGGGTCCGCCGCCGAGCGGGGGCTCGATGCCCCCCGAGGCGGCCCTGTTCAGAGTGGCGGCTGCCCCGCGCCGCGCTGCGCCTGCTGCAAGACGAACACCCGTATCGCCGAGGCCAGGCCGCGCTCGGGGCCGCGGGCCGCGTCGATGTCCGCAGCAAGTCGGGCCAGCGGGACGCCGCGCTCGGCCGCGATCGCCCGGAACGCGTCCCAGAATTCGGGTTCCAGCGACACGCTGGTCGGATGCCCGCTGAGCGTCAGCGAGCGCTTCAGGGGCCGGCCGCCGGGCATCGCGCGCCCTTACTCCCTGGGGCCGATCATGTCCTCGGGCCGGACGATGCGGTCAAAGGTCGCTTCATCGACAAAGCCGAGCCGCACCGCTTCGGCGCGCAGGGTGGTGCCGTTCCTGTGCGCGGTCTTGGCCACCTCGGTGGCGCGGTCATAGCCGATCTCGGGGGCAAGCGCGGTGACCAGCATCAGGCTGTTCTGCATCAGCGTCTCGATCCGGTCGGTATTGGCCCGGATCCCGGCGACACAGCGCTCGGTGAAGCTCGATGCCGCATCGCCCAGAAGCTGCACCGATTGCAGCACGTTGTAGGCGATCATCGGCTTGTAGACGTTGAGTTCGAAATGCCCCTGGCTGGCGGCAAAGCCGACCGCGGCGTCGTTGCCCATCACCTGGGCACAGACCTGGGTCAGCGCCTCGGCCTGGGTCGGGTTGACCTTGCCCGGCATGATCGACGAGCCCGGCTCGTTCTCGGGCAGGATCAGCTCGCCCAGCCCCGAGCGCGGGCCCGAGCCCAGGAACCGGATGTCGTTGGCGATCTTGAAGAGGCTTGCCGCCACCCCGCGCAGCGCGCCCGACAGGGCGGCCATCGCGTCATGGGCCGCCAGCGCCTCGAACTTGTTGGGGGCGGTGACGAAGGGCAGGCCGGTGATCCGGGCGATGTTGCCGGCGACCGCGGCATCCCACCCCTTGCGGGTGTTCAGCCCGGTGCCGACGGCGGTGCCGCCCTGGGCGAGCTCGTAAATCCCCGGCAGCGCCGCGCGCAACCGGTCGCGGCCCATCGCCACCTGATGGGCATAGCCGGAAAACTCCTGTCCCAGGGTCAGTGGCGTGGCGTCCTGGGTGTGGGTCCGCCCGATCTTGATGATCCGGTCAAACGCCCGGGCCCTGTCGGCCAGGGCGGCGTGCAGACGGTCAAGCCCCGGCAGAAGGACGTCGCGGACGCTGGTCGCGGCCGCGATGTGCATCGCGGTGGGAAAGGTGTCGTTGGAGCTCTGGCCCATATTGACGTGGTCGTTGGGATGCACCGGATCCTTGCTGCCGATCTCGCCGCCCAGCAGCTCGATCGCGCGATTCGCGATCACCTCGTTGGCGTTCATGTTCGATTGGGTGCCCGATCCGGTCTGCCATACCGCCAGCGGGAAATTGTCGTCGAGCTTGCCCTGCGCCACCTCGGTGGCGGCATGGATGATGGCCTTCCCCAGCCGGGCATCGAGCGTGCCCTGCGCCATGTTGGCCTCGGCGCAGGCCTGCTTGATGACACCCAGGGCACGGATGATGGCGGTCGGCTGCTTTTCCCAGCCGATCGGGAAGTTGAGCAGCGAGCGCTGGGTCTGGGCGCCCCAATACTTGTCGGCGGGCACGTCGAGCGGTCCGAAACTGTCGGATTCGGTGCGGGTGGCGGTCATCGGCGCGGGCTCCTTCAGGCGGAATCGCGCCGTGATAGCGCCACGGCGCGGATGGGGAAAGCGGCGCTATTTTCGGAATTTGTCCAGGCTGACGATCTCGGCGTCCTGCTGCGGCGCCTCGGCAGCCGCCTCGGCCTCGGCAAAGGCTGCCTCGGGCGCGTCTTCGGTGTCGTCTTCGGCCGCATCGGTCGGGTCGCGGTCAAAGCGCAGGCCGAATTCGACCGACGGATCGACAAAGGTGCTGATCGCCTCGAACGGTACCGTGACCGTCTCGGGCCGGTTGCCGAAATTCAGCGTCACCTGAAAGGCGTCCTGCATCACGATCAGATCGTCGAACCAGTGTTGCAGGACGATCGTCATCTCGCCGGGATATTTCGCCCGCAGCCAGCCGGCCAGCTCGACCCCGGGATGGCGGGTGTCGAAGGCGATGAAGAAGTGATGCGCCCCCGGCAGCCCGGTTTCGGCCACGCCGCGCAGCACCCGCGCCACAAGCCCGCGCATCGCGTCATGGACCAGCGTCGGGTAGTCGATCCTGTCGGCCATCGCGCCCGTCTCCCCATGGGATGGCGCCAGCATACCCGAACGCGGTGCGATGAAAAGGGCCGGGAAAGGTGCAGGCTTCTGTTGCCAGGTGCCTGCGGACCCCGCCTGACCCTGCTAGGGGCCAGGGCTTAGGTTTCGGTCTTGTTACCGCTTACGCAGCAACGGCGACCGGAGCACGGTTGTCGTTGGCAACTGTACTTTGCGGACCGATAACGGTGGTACCTCACCGGGCAAAAGCAACACCTTTACACGTCCGTCGATCCTGTTTCGGCCCCTCGCGCCCGCCAACGACGGGAAGATGGTGGAGCCGCCGGGTACCGCCCCCGGGTCCGGTCCGCTTATTCCGTGCGCGTTTATCGCCATAGTCCCCGAAGAGACGACGGGTACATAGGGCCAGCGGACCGCATTTGCAAGCCGCGTCGGCCCGGCACGACCGTTCCGGGGCACGTGCACCCGCGCGAAGCGCGGGTGCGCTCCGGGCGCGCGCCCGGAGCGCCCGAGCCCGTGCGAATCGCCTTCGGGACAGCGTTTCGCGACGTCATCTCCTGTCCTGGCCTATTGCACCCGCACGGCCGAACCATACGCCAACTGCGCGTGCCACCCGACCCCAGCGCCAATCGCGGCGTAGCGTACGTCCATCTCGGTCAACAGACCAAAGCGCGGTCGCGCGTGGCTTGCCATTGCAAGGAGCGCCACCCATCTTGGTCGACAGGTATTCGCAAGACAGCGAGAGCAGATGTTCGAGCAGCTCGCCGCCACGGCCGAAACCCTCGACCCTGTGTTGCTGCTACAGGTTCTCATCATGTCGCTCCTTTCGGCAATTCCTGCCATTTGGATCGCCGGCTTCCTGCTGCGCTTGCTGGTACGCTATTCGGCGGTGCCGTTTTTGCTGGTTTTCGCAGCGACCTTGTTGGCCGGCATTGTCGCACTACTCACTGGCCTTGGTGTCGATCGGGAATGTGGCCCATTTGGCGTTACGTTTCTGATGGTCGCTGCCGCCGCGGCCGGCGCGCCGGTGTTCGTCTTGCTGGCGGAATGGCTGAACCTCAGCGCGACCAAACTTGGCATTGCAACGGCGGTGTGCGCAGGGGTTCTGCTGACCACCCCTTCACCCGACGTCACCCCTGATCCACTTGAGCGCTGCCTGTTTCCAACAACGGCAGTCGTGCCGGTCTTTTGGGTGGGGACGCTGGCCGTCTGGCGGCGCTACCTTGCAGGGCGCGATCGAGTGCAGTCTTCCTGAGCGCGCCTTGTCGTCACTGCGCCGGCACTGCCGAGCAATGCGCCGACGGTGCGGGCGCGCCCGATCCCAGCGCCAGCAGCGGCGGGGCCTGATACGGGTCCGGCATCCGCCCGGCGGCCAGATCGCCAAGAATCACCAGGGCCAGCCCGG
>DNSZ01000190.1 GCA_003500165.1 Paracoccaceae bacterium
GCCGCAAGGTCACCGCACCGCTGGCCAGCAGCGCGGCATAGCGCGCCGTCTTGGCCCGGTGCAGCGCGGCAATGCTCGCATCGTCCGGCGCGTCGGCACCGCTATCGGCGCGGTGGCGGGCCATCCGCTCCTTCCCGCCGGCGACGCGCAGAAGCTCGCGATAGACCTCGACCGACCAGTGCCAGGCCAGCCCGGCCGCGGCAAATGTCTCGTTGAAGGCGCGGCGATGCAGCTCCTCGGTCTCGGCCAGGGTGCCGTCGACATCGAAGATCAGCGCGCGCGGCATCAGCCTGCCTCGGCCAGCACGCGCGCCACCAGATCGGGCAGTTCGGCGAAATCCGCAAAGCGCGCGTCGGACGCCATCGCCTCGGCAGGGCCCTTGCGATAGCCTTCGGTGAACAGCAGAAACGGCACCCCGGCGCGGCGGGCGGTTTCCGCATCGATCTCGCTGTCGCCGACGAAGATGCCGGTCGCGGCCCCCAGCGCGGCAAAGGCGGCATGCAGCGGCGCGGGATCGGGCTTGTGCTGGGGCAGCGAATCGCCGCCCCACATCGTCGCGAAATAGCCGTCGAGGCGCAGATGCCTCAGCACCGCGCGGCAGGGCGCGATCGGCTTGTTGGTGCAGACCCCCATGGCATGGCCAGCCGACGCCAGCGCCGCCAGCGCCTCGGGCACGCCGGGAAATGGCACGGTCCGATGCACCGCGCCGTCATAGCGCGCGATGAAGGCCGCCAGCAGCCTTGCATGCTCGGCCTCGGGCAGGCCGCCCGTCGCCCGCATCCGGGCGACGAACACGCTGGCGCCCTGGCCGACAAAGCTGCGCGCCTGGTCAAGCGTGATCGGCGGCGCGCCTTCGGCCGCCAGCAGATCGTTGGCGATGGCGTGCAGATCGGGCGCACTGTCGATCAGCGTCCCGTCAAGGTCGAAGACGATGGCGGCCATCAGGCGGCAGCCTGCGCGGCCTCGGCCGCCGCGCGGATGGCGGCGATGTTCGCGCCATAGACGGCCGGGGTCTCGACCGAGCCGCCCTTGAACACCGCAGACCCCGCGACCAGCACATCCGCACCGGCCGCCGCGACCAGCGGTGCGGTCTCGGGCGTGATCCCGCCATCGACCTGGATATGGATCGGTCGGTCGCCGATCATCGCCCGCAGCCGCGCGATCTTGGCCACCTGGCTGGCGATGAAGCTTTGTCCGCCAAAGCCGGGATTGACCGACATCACCAGGACCAGATCGGCGAGGTCGAGCAGATATTCGACCGCCTCGGCCGGGGTGGCGGGATTGAGCACGACGCCCGATTTCACCCCCTGGGCGCGGATCGCCTGCAGGGTGCGGTGGATGTGCGGGCCGGCCTCGACATGGGCGGCGATAAGATCGGCACCCGCCTCGGCATAGGCCTCGATATAGGGGTCGACCGGCGCGATCATCAGATGCACGTCCATGAAGGTCCGGACATGCGGCCGGAACGCCTTGACCGCCGGCGGCCCGAAGGTGAGGTTGGGCACGAAATGCCCGTCCATCACATCGACATGGACCCAATCGGCGCCTTGCGCCTCGATCGCGCGAATCTCCGCGCCGAAATTGGCGAAATCGGCCGACAGGATCGACGGCGCGATCTTTATGGAACGGTCGAACGGCATCGGGGCCCCCTTGTCTGCCCGGAAGGTCGCGCGCCGCACGGGCGCGCCAAAGCATGTCTTGTTACGCCGCCGCGACGCCCAGCCGGTCCCGCCAGCCGGGATAGATCGCATCGGCATCGGCCGGGAAGCTTTCGAAGGCACGGGCGAATTCGCGGTTGCTCTTGGCGAACTCCACCGGATCGGCGCCCTCCTTCCAGCAGGCTTCGGCCTGGCGCAGGCTCATGGCGCCGGCCGCCGCCCCGTCGATATGGCCGAACGAGCCGCCGCCCGCCGTCATCACCAGGTTGGAATGTCCGAGATTCCTGAAGAAACCCGGCATCCGCAGCGCGTTCATCCCGCCCGAGATGATCGGGGTGGTCGGCTTCATCCCCAGCCAGTCCTGCCGGAAATAGGGGCCATCGGCCGTATCCTCGGTGATCATGTAGGCGATGGCGCGGTCGGCGGCCTCGCCTTCCATCTTGCCAAAGCCCATGGTGCCGACATGGATGCCGCTGGCGCCCTGCAGCCGCGCCATCTTCGACAGCACGAAGGCGGTATAGCCGCGCTGCGACTGCGGCGAGGTGACCGCCCCGTGACCGGCCCGGTGATAGTGCAGATACTGCCGCGGAAAGTGGCGCCGCGCGGTGGTGATGGCCGCCGGCCCGGTCACATAGCCATCGACCAGAAACGCCACATGATCGGCGTTCTCGCCAAAGGTCTCAAGGATGTATTCGCCGCGCGCGACCATCTCATGCGGGTCGTCGGCGGTGATGTTGGCGGAAAACAGCTTGGCCTGCCCGGTCTTGTCCTGGGCGCGCTTCATCGCTTCCGCGACCAGCGCGATGGTCTCCTTCAGCGGGGCAAAGGTCTGGTTGCCCTGCGGCTCGTCATTCTTGATGAAATCGCCGCCCAGCCAGAAATCGTAGCACGCATCGGCAAAGGGCTGCGGGCGCAGGCCCAGCTTGGGCTTGATGATCGTGCCGACGATGAAACCGCCATCGACATGCGGCCGGCCAAGCACCCGCCACATATCCGCGATCGTCGCCGACGGCCCGTCGAACAGCCGCAGATAGTCCGGCGGAAAGTAGAAGTCGTGCATCTTGGCGTATTCGACATCGCCCATGCCCTGGTTGTTGCCGATGCACAGCGTCAGGAACGAACAGATCATCGCCCGGCCGTCGGTGATGTTGCGATCGAACAGCGCGATCGGATAGGCGATCTTCATCAGCTCCTGTTCCGGGTCGATCGCATAGACCAGCGCATCCACCCCGCGGGTGAAATCGTCGGTGGTGGAGACATCGACATTGGTCCCGGTGGAGCTTTCGGCCGCGAAATGTGCCGCCGTCGCCAGGTATTCATAGCTTGGCTTCGGTTTCATGATATAGGCGACCAACACATGCCGCCCCCCTGCGATCAGGTCCTCCTCGCGAAGATCGAGGCGGGCATAACGGTTCGACTGGTCCATCTGGTCCTCCTGTTGGGTTTTGGTGTTGGCCCGTTACCCTAGGCGGCGCGGGCGCCCGCGATCTGCGGGTCAAGCGTGCCGGCGGCATAGCGCGCGGCCATCTCGTCCATCGGGATCGGCTTGATCCTGCCGGCCTGGCCGGCGGTCCCGAAGCGTTCGAACCGGTCGCGGCACAGCGCCTCCAGCTCTGCCATCGCGGGAATGTTGAACTTGCGGGGATCGAATTCCTGCGGCTTGTCCCGGGCGATCTTGCGGAACTGGCCGGTCATCGCCATGCGGCAATCGGTGTCGATGTTGACCTTGCGCACGCCCATGGCGATGCCGCGCTCGATCTCTTCGACCGGCACGCCATAGGTTTGCGGCATGTGCCCGCCATGGGCGTTGATCAGGTCCTGCAGATATTGCGGCACCGAGGACGAGCCATGCATCACCAGATGGGTGTTCGGCAGCTTTTCGTGGATCGCGGCGATGGTCGCCATCGACAGGATCGCACCATCGGGCTTGCGGCTGAACTTGTAGGCGCCGTGGCTGGTGCCGCAGGCGATGGCCAGGGCATCGCATCGGGTGGCGGCAACGAAATCGACCGCCTGGTCGGGATCGGTCAGAAGCTGGTCATGGCTGAGTTTCCCCGCCGCGCCCGAGCCGTCTTCCTCGCCGGCTTCGCCGGTCTCGAGCGAGCCGAGAACGCCCAGCTCGCCCTCGACGCTGGCACCCACCGCATGGGCCGCCCGGGTTACCCGCGCGGTGATCGCGACATTGTAGTCATAGCTTGCCGGCGTCTTCATGTCCTCTTCCAGCGAGCCATCCATCATCACCGAGGTGAAGCCATAGCGGATCGCCGAAAGGCAGGTGGCGTCGTTGTTGCCATGGTCCTGATGCAAGACGATCGGATTGCCCGGATACATCTCGGCCAGGGCGCCGACCATCGCGCGCAGCATGATGTCGCCGGCATATTTCCGCGCCCCGCGGCTGGCTTGCAGGATCACCGGCGCATCCGCGGCCTTTGCCGCATTCATGATCGCCAGGCCCTGTTCCATGTTGTTGATGTTGAAGGCGGGCACGCCATAGCCGTGCTCGGCCGCGTGATCGAGCAATTGCCGCAATGTGATCAGTGGCATCGAAACCTCCCTCAGGCTGTTTGTGCCGCGCGTTCCAGCGCCGCGATGCCGGGGAGCGTCTTGCCCTCCAGCCATTCCAGAAACGCCCCGCCCGCGGTCGAGACATAGGTGAAATCGCCGGTCACCCCGGCGGCGTTCAGCGCGGCGACCGTGTCGCCGCCGCCCGCCACCGAAACGGCGCGGCCGGCGCGGGTCAGCGCGGCGGCCTTCCGCGCCAGCCGCAGGGTTGCCGCGTCGAAGGGCGGGATCTCGAACGCACCCAGCGGGCCGTTCCACAGGATCGTCGCGGCGGCGTCGAGTTCGGTTTCGAAATCGGCCGTCGCCTTGGGGCCGGCATCGAGGATCATGCGGTTCGCCGGGCAGGCATCGTTGGGCACCGTGATCGCATCGGCATGGGCCTTGAATTCGGTGGCGCAAACGATGTCGCGGGGCAGCCAGATGCGGCAGCCGCTTTCCGCCGCCGCCGCGCGGATGGCGGCCACCGTGCCGGTCTGGTCGGGCTCGTGCAGCGACCGGCCCATCGGCGCGCCATCGGCAAAAAGGAAGGTGTTGGCCATGCCCCCGCCGACGATCACCGCATCGACCCTGGCCACCAGATTCTGCAGCACGGCGATCTTGGTCGACACCTTGGCGCCGCCGACAATCGCCACGGCGGGCCGTTTCGGAACCTCGAGCGCGGCGGTCAGCGCCGCGACTTCCTCGATCATCAGCGGGCCGGCCGCGGCGGGCAGCAGATGCGCCAGCGCCTCGGTCGAGGCGTGCGCGCGATGGGCGGTGGAAAACGCATCGTTGACATAGATGTCGCCAAGTTTCGCCAGGTCCGCGGCAAAGCCCGGGTCGTTCTGCGTCTCGCCCGCATTGTAGCGCAGGTTCTCGCACAACAGCGCCTCGCCATCCCTGAGCTGTTCGGACAGCATCACGGCCGAGGCATCGGCGCAGACATCGGAGAATTTCACCGGCACCCGCAGCGCCTTCGACAGCGCCGGGCGCAGCTTGTCGACCGAATAGTCCGGGTTCTTCTCGTTCGGCTTCGGCCGCCCGAAATGGGTCAGGATGACGAGCCGCGCGCCGCGTTCCAGAAGCGGCCGCATGCCCGCGGCAAAGCGGTCGATGCGGGTGGTGTCGGTCACCCTTCCGTCTTCGACCGGCACGTTCAGATCGGCCCGGACCAGCAGCCGCTGGCCCGCGACATCCATGTCGGTGATGCGCCGAATGGCCATGATCCCCTCCGTCACAGCAGCGCCTTGGCGGCATCGGCCACGGCCTCGGCCGTGATCCCGAAATGCCGGTAAAGCGCGGGCGCCGGCGCCGAGGCGCCAAAGCCCGTCATGCCGACGAACGCCCCGTCGCAGCCGATCAGCGCCTCCCAGCCCTGGGCGATGGCGGCCTCGACCCCGACGCGCGGCGCGCCGCCCAGCACGGTGGCGCGATAGTCCGGCGCCTGGGCCGCGAACAGTTCAAAGGACGGGGCCGAGACCACGGCGGCGCGGATACCCTCGGCGGCCAGCCGATCGGCCGCATCGATGGCCAGCGCGACCTCGGACCCGGTGGCGATCAGCGTCACGTCGCGCGCGCCGTCGGCCTCGCGCAGCACATAGGCACCGCGGGCCGTCAGGTTCTCGGTCGAATGCCCGGTGCGCAGGGTCGGCAGCCCCTGGCGCGACAGCGCCAGCACCGTGGGCGTGGCGGTTGCGGTGGCGGCGATCTCCCACGCCTCGGCGGTTTCCACCGCGTCGGCGGGCCGGATCACCGTCATGTTGGGGATCGCGCGCAGGGATGCCAGCGTCTCCACTGGCTGATGGGTCGGGCCGTCTTCGCCCAGCCCGATCGAATCATGCGTCATGACATAGGTGACCGGCACGCCCATCAGCGCCGACAGCCGCATCGCCGGGCGGGCATAATCGGCGAACACCAGAAAGGTGCCGCCGAACGGCACGAAGCCGCCATGCAGCGCGATGCCGTTCATCGCCGCGGCCATGCCATGTTCGCGGATGCCGTAATGGATGTAGTCGCCCGCATAGTCGTCGCGGGTGACGGGGCGCATCGCGGTCGTCCTGGTGTTGTTCGAGCCGGTCAGATCGGCCGAACCGCCGATCGCATTGGGCAGGGTGGCGCAGACCACCTCCAGCGCCATTTCGGACGCCTTGCGCGTCGCCACCTTGGGCGCCTCGGCCGACAGCTTCGCCTTGTAGCCGTCGATGGCCGCCCCCAGGGCGGTGGCGTCCACCGGGCCATGGGCGGCGTCGAAGGCCGCCGATCGGGCGCTGGATGCCTTGCGCGCGCCCCAGGCGGCGCGGGCTTCGGCGCCCCTTTCGGCCACGGCCCGCCAGGCCGCATAGACCTCGGCCGGAATCTCGAAGGGCGGCAGATCCCATCCCAGGGCGGCCCGGGTCGCGGCGATTTCGTCCTCGCCCAGCGGCGCACCGTGAACCTTGTGCGACCCGGCCTTGTTCGGCGCGCCCTTGCCGATGACCGTGCGGCAGGCGATCATCGACGGACGGCCGGATTCGCCGCGCGCGGCCTCGATCGCCGCGGCGATGGCGTCGTTGTCGTGGCCGTCGACGGTCTGCACATGCCAGCCGGCGGCGCCGAAGCGGGCCTGCTGGTCGGTCGAGGTCGACAGATCGGTCGCGCCGTCGATGGTGATCCGGTTGTCGTCCCAGAAGACGATCATCCGCCCAAGACCCAGATGGCCGGCCAGATCGATCGCCTCGTGGCTGATGCCTTCCATAAGGCAGCCATCGCCGGCGATCACCCAGGTCCAGTGATCCACCAGTTCGGTTCCGAAACGGGCATGCGCCATGCGTTCGGCCAGCGCCATGCCGACGGCGGTGGCGATTCCCTGGCCCAGCGGCCCGGTCGTGGTCTCGATCCCCTTGGCATGGCCGTATTCCGGGTGGCCCGCGGTGCGATAGCCAAGCTGGCGAAAATTGCGCAGCTGATCGATGCCCATATCGTCATAGCCCAGCAGATGGTTGATCGCATAGACCAGCATCGAGCCGTGCCCGGCGCTCATCACGAAGCGGTCGCGGTCGGGCCAGTCATGCGCCGCCGGATCGATCGTGACGAACCGGTTGAACAGGACCGTCGCGACATCGGCGAGGCCCATCGGCGCACCGGGATGGCCGGAATTCGCCGCCTGAACCGCATCCATGGCCAGCACGCGGATCGCGTTCGCCATCAGGGTTTCGTTTGCCGGCAGGGTGGTGTGCGTATCCATGGTCGTCCTCTTGCCTCAGGCCCGTTTCGACTCGCGCACCAGGCGCTCGATCATGGGCGTGAAAATGAGCTGCATGGCGAGGTCCATCTTGCTGCCAGGAATGACGATGGAGTTCGCCCGGCTCATCCAACTGCCATGGATCATCGAAATGAGGTAGGCGAAATCGATGCCGCGCGGGTTTCTGAAACGGATCACCACCAGGCTTTCGTCGGGGGTGGGAATCCAGCGCGCGGTGAACGGGTTCGAGGTATCGACCACCGGCACCCGTTGAAAGTTGATGTCGGTCTCGGTGAATTGCGGGCAGATGCAATGCACATAGGCCTGCATCCGCCGCAGGATCGTGTCGGTCACCGCCTCGGTCGAATAGCCCCGGTTGAACCGGTCGCGGTGGATCTTCTGTATCCATTCCAGGTTGATGACCGGCACCACCCCGATCTTGAGGTCGGCCAGCGCGGCGATGTTGACCTGGTCGTTGACCACCGCGCCGTGCAGCCCCTCATAGAACAGCAGGTCCGAGCCGTCCGGGAACGGCTTCCAGTCGGTCATCGTGCCCGGCGGCGCGCCATAGCATTCGGCCTCGCTGGCATCGTGGACATAGTGGCGCGTCTCGCCGGTGCCGGTCTCGCCATATTGCCGGAACACGGCTTCGAGCTTTTCCAGCTCGTTCGCGTCATAGCTGAAATGGCTGAAGGTCTCGTCGCCCGCGGCCTTGCGCCGGTCCAGTTCGGCCTTCATCTCGGCGCGGTTGTAGCGGTGAAAGGCATCGCCCTCGATCGACACGGTCCTGACGCCCTCGCGTCGGAAAATCTGGTCGAAGGTCGACTTGACCGTGGAGGTCCCCGCGCCCGACGAGCCGGTGACCGAGATGATGGGGTGTTTCTTCGACATCGGACGGGCCTCCTCAGGCGCGGAACAGGCCGCGATTGCCAAACAGCGCCGAGACCTCGGCCTCGGGCAGGTCAAAATAGGCAGTGATCCGGTCGACCTTTTCGGCGGAACCGAAGACGAGCGGCGTGCGCGCGTGCAGGCTTTCCGGCACCCGATCCAGAATCGGTGTCATCCCGGTGGACGCCTTGCCCCCGGCCTGTTCCACCAGAAACGCGATCGGCGCGCATTCATAGACCAGCCGCAGACGGCCCTGGGCATAGCCGGGCCGCGCATCGCCGGGATACAGGAACACCCCGCCACGGGTCATGATGCGGTGGGTTTCGGCCACCAGCGAGGCGACCCAGCGCATGTTGAAATCCTTGCCGCGCGGCCCCTCGGACCCGGCGAGGCAGTCGTCGATATAGGCCCGCACCGGATCCGGCCAGTGGCGGTAGTTCGACGCGTTGATCGCGTATTCGCTGGACTGGGCGGGCACGGCCGGGGGCGGCGGCGCCTCGATGAAATCGCCGGTCGCGCGGTCGAGGATGAACAGGCGCACCCCCGCGCCAAAGGTCGCCACCAGCGCGGTCTGCGGCCCGTAGATGAAATAGCCCGCGGCCAGCAGATCGCGGCCGTCGCGCAGAAAGGTCGCCATGCCATCGGGCTGTGCCGGCTGGATGGCGAAAATCGTCCCGATCGAGACATTGACGTCGATGTTCGACGACCCGTCCAGCGGATCGATCGCCAGCCCCAGCGTGCCGTCGGCATCGATCGCGACCACATCGCTGCGCTCTTCCGAGGCGTACCAGCGCACGCCGGTCCCCGGCAGCGCGGCGGCGAATGCCTCGTCCGCCAGGATGTCGAGCGCCTTTTGCGTATCCCCGTCGCTGTTCGCGCCGACATCGGCGCCCAGCGCACCGCCCAGCGGGCCCAGCGAAATCGTCCGCGAGATGTCCGCCGCGACACCGGCCAGCGCCTGCATCGCGGGCCGCAGCGACACCGGGATGTCGCCATATTGCGTCTTCAGGGATGTCATCGGCCTTCCGCCTCCCACGGCTTGGATCGTCGCTTTGACTTGACCGGGCGGGCAGCGTAAGAAAATTCCAAAATTCTGACGCCGGTGTAAGAAAAATTGTGAATCGCCTCGATCACATCACGCTCCGGCAGCTTCGCGCGCTGCGTCTGATCGCCGAAAAGGGCACCATATCGGGGGCCGCCCAGGCCATGGGGCTGACCGGCCCGGCGGTGCACAGCCAGTTGAAAACGCTGGAAGACGCGGTCGGCGCCACCCTGGTGTTCCGCGAGGGGCGCAGCCGCACGACGCTGACCCCGCAGGGCGCCGAGCTGGTCCGGGCCGAGGCGCAGCTGCGTGCGACACTTGACCGCGCGTTTCGCGTCATCGATGCGCTCGACCGGGGTCAGACCGGCTGCGTCGTGCTGGGGGCGGTCAGCACGGCCAAGTATCTTGCGCCGCGGCTGGTCGCCCTGCTCGATGCCGAATTCCCCGATATCGAGGTGGTGCTGAAGGTCGCGAACCGGGCCGAGACCATCGCCGGCCTGGGCCGGGGCGAGTTCGACCTGTGCATCATGGGCCGCCCCCCGCGTGAGCCGCTGACCGACGCAAGGCCGCTGGCCGACCATCCGCATGTGCTGATCGCGGCGCCCGACCATCCGCTGGCCGGCCGGGACGCGGTCTGTGCGGCCGAGATGGCCGGCGAGCGGTTCATCCTGCGCGAAAGCGGCTCGGGCACGCGGCTGCTGGCCGAGCGCTATCTGGCGGGGCTCGATCTGCCGGTGGCGGTGCGCCATCTGGAGATGGATTCGAACGAGACGATCAAGCAGTCGGTGATGAACGGGCTGGGCATCGCCTTCATCTCGGCGCACACCGTTCTTTACGAGGTGGCGAACGGCCAGATCGCGGTGCTGCGGGCCGCCGGCACGCCGGTGATGCGGAAATGGTATCTGCTGCGGCCGCTCGACGCGCCGGCCTCGGCCGCGGCGGAGCGGGCCGCCGACTGGATATGCGGCAATGCCGGCCGCGCCTTTCCCGGCCTCGAGGCGCTGCCGTTCCGATAGCAACGGTCATCGGGAATGGCCGCTCGCCGCCCGGCCCGCCACGGGCGCGCATCACCCGGCCGGGCTGGAGACCGCCTCGGCATGGGTTTCGCGCAGCACGTTCTTCTGCACCTTGCCCATGCTGTTGCGGGGCAAGGCGTCGACCAGGATCAGGCGGCGCGGATGCTTGAAGCGGGCCAGCGCCTGGCGCACCGCATCCATGGCGGCGTCCAGATCGGGGCGGTGCCCGGGCGTGGCCACCACAAGGCCCAGCACCGCCTCGCCGAAATCCGGGCAGGGCACCCCGATCACCGCGCTTTCCTGAACCCCGGGCTGGGCGTCGAGCACCTGCTCGATCTCCTTGGGGTAGATGTTGTAGCCGCCCGAAATGATCAGGTCCTTGGCACGGCCGACGATATGGACATAGCCATCGGCGTCGATCCGGCCCAGATCGCCGGTCTGAAAGAACCCGTCGGCGCGCATCTCCTCGGCGGTTTTCTCGGGCATCCGCCAATAGCCCTGGAACAGGTTCGGCCCGCGCACCTCGATCTGGCCAACCTCGCCGGTCGGCAGTTCGGTGCCGGTCGCGGGATCGGCGACGCGCAGTTCGACCCCGGGCAGCGGAAAGCCGACCGTGCCCGGCCGGCGTTCGCCGTCATAGGGGTTCGAGGTGTTCATGTTGGTTTCGGTCATCCCATAGCGTTCAAGGATCGCGTGCCCGGTGCGCTCGCGGAACCGGGCATGGGTGTCGGCCAGCAGGGGCGCGCTGCCCGAGACGAACAGCCGCATATGCCCGGCCAGGTCGCGGGT
>DNSZ01000063.1:0-17964 GCA_003500165.1 Paracoccaceae bacterium
AGCGCCAGCTCCTCGGCAACTGCGGCAAGATCGGGAACCAGCCGATAGGTATCGAGACGCGACTGCGTGTAGTCGATCATCAATTGCCGCAGACCAGGCTGCGCCGAAGCCGGAAGCATGTCGAGCCGGAGCCAGGCCGTGCCGATATCGTTTGCTTCCTCGACGATCAGGCCGCGCCTTTCGTCGAAGCGAGCGGCCGCGCCCGAGAAGGTGAAGGCGATCAGAAGTCCCAGCAGCGCATAGACGGCGCCATCGACGGCGCCCGTGCCGAGTTCGGCCGCTTCTCCCAGCTTCCTTCGCCGCCGACGTCCGGTGGAAATGCCAAACAGTATGGCGCCAAGCAGGCAGACGAAGAGGCCGCAGAGGATCATGAGGTAGTGGGCATGGTAGAGCATGGTTGGCCGATTCCGGGACTGCGGGGGTGCCGCGAAGGAGGTTTGTCGGGCAGGGCGATCTCTCGCAAGGGCAATCTGAGCAGCGCAGCAAGGGCCAGCGTCTTGTCGCGTATTGGTCGGTTCCGCAGGGACCGCCCGCCGCGGTCACGGACAGCACCGAAAAAGGGCGCCCCGCGGGGCGCCCTTTCCGATGTCGCTTATGACAGCGGCAGCTTACATCATGCCGCCCATGCCGCCCATGTCGGGCATGCCGCCGCCGCCCGCGCCGGCGCCTTTCGGCTCGGGCTTGTCGGCGACCATCGCCTCGGTGGTGATCAACAGACCCGCGACCGACGCGGCGTCTTCCAGCGCGGTGCGCACGACCTTCGCCGGGTCGATCACGCCGAACTTGAACAGATCGCCATATTCCTCGGTCTGGGCGTTGAAGCCGAAATTGGGATCGGTCGACTCACGCACCTTGCCGGCGACGACCGAGCCGTCGACGCCCGAGTTCTCGGCGATCTGGCGCAGCGGGGACTCCAGCGCGCGGCGCACGATGGCGATGCCGGCATCCTGATCGGAATTGGCGCCGGTCACCCCTTCGAGCGCCTTGGCGCCATGCACCAGCGCCACGCCGCCGCCGACGACCACACCTTCCTGCACCGCGGCGCGGGTGGCGTTCAGCGCATCGTCGACGCGGTCCTTGCGCTCCTTCACCTCGACCTCGGTCGCACCGCCGACCCGGATCACCGCGACACCGCCGGCGAGTTTCGCCAGCCGCTCCTGCAGCTTCTCGCGGTCATAGTCGCTGGTCGTTTCCTCGATCTGCTGGCGGATTTGCGCAACCCGTGCCTCGATCTCGGCCTTCTCGCCATGGCCGTCGACGATGGTGGTCTCGTCCTTGGTGATCGACACCTTCTTGGCGGTGCCCAGCATGTCGATGGTGACGTTCTCGAGCTTCATGCCGAGATCTTCCGAGATCACCTGACCGCCGGTCAGCACCGCGATGTCCTGCAGCATGGCCTTGCGACGATCGCCAAAGCCCGGCGCCTTGACGGCGGCGATCTTCAGCCCGCCGCGCAGCTTGTTGACGACGAGCGTGGCCAGCGCCTCGCCCTCGACATCCTCGGCGACGATCAGCAGCGGCTTCTGCGACTGGATCACCGATTCCAGAAGCGGCACCATCGGCTGCAGCGAGCTGAGCTTCTTCTCGTGCAGCAGGATGACGGCGTCTTCCAGCTCGGTGGTCATCTTGTCGGGGTTGGTCACGAAATAGGGCGACAGGTAGCCGCGGTCGAACTGCATGCCCTCGACCACGTCGGTCTCGGTCTCGAGGCCCTTGTTCTCTTCGACCGTGATCACGCCTTCATTGCCGACCTTCTGCATCGCATCGGCGATCTGGCGACCGATCTCGGATTCGCCATTGGCCGAGATCGTGCCGACCTGGGCGACCTCGTCGGAATCGGTGACGTCGCGGGCCTCGGCCTTGATCGATTCGACGACCTTGGCGACGGCGATGTCGATGCCGCGCTTGAGGTCCATCGGGTTCATGCCGGCGGCGACCGATTTCAGGCCCTCGCGCACGATCGCCTGGGCCAGTACGGTGGCGGTGGTGGTGCCGTCACCGGCCTCGTCATTGGTGCGGGAGGCGACCTCCTTGACCATCTGCGCGCCCATGTTCTCGAACTTGTCCTCAAGCTCGATCTCCTTGGCGACGGTCACGCCGTCCTTGGTGATGCGCGGGGCGCCGAAGCTTTTCTCGATCACCACGTTGCGGCCCTTGGGGCCCAGCGTGACCTTGACCGCATCGGCGAGGATGTTGACGCCCTTGAGCATCTTGTTGCGGGCATCGGTGTTGAACTTCACGTCCTTGGCAGCCATGTATCGCTACTCCTGAAATTGGGGGTTCTGGGGGACAGCGCGCGCTCAGGCAATGATGCCGAGGATGTCGCTTTCCTTCATGATCAGCAGGTCTTCGCCGTCGATCTGGACTTCGGTGCCCGACCATTTGCCGAACAGGATCCGGTCGCCGGCCTTGACGTCCATCGCGATCCGGTCGCCATCGTCGTCCTTCGCACCGGCGCCGACCGAAATGACCTCGCCCTCGGCGGGCTTTTCCTTGGCGGTGTCGGGTATGATCAGCCCGCCCTTGGTCTTTTCGTCGCCTTCGACGCGGCGGACCAGCACGCGGTCATGCAGAGGGGTGAATGCCATCTCTGAACGCTCCTTCAGATTGTCCTGTTGCCCGGGGTCGCAAGCCGTTAGCACTCGCCCCCGGTGAGTGATAACGGCGGGGAAATAGGCAAGGCTGGGCCCGCTGTCAACCCGCCCGCAGCGGTTTTCCGCACCCGCCTTCGTCTTTCTTTTCAGTCACCTGCAAGATCGCGCCAAAAATCGCGGAAAGCGCGCCCGGGTTGGTGACAAGCCCGGCGGCGGCCCCTATAAGCCCGCCGAACCGACAGACAGGACAGCGCCATGACAATCCGCGTGTTCGGCCACAAGGCCCCCGATACCGATTCCACCGGCTCTCCCATCATCTGGGCCTGGTATCTGAACGAGGTCCGGGGCGAGGCCGCCGAGGCCGTCCTGCTGGGCGAACCGAACACCGAGGCGGCCTTCGTCCTGGATCGCTGGAACCTGCCAAGGCCCGCCATCGTCGACGACATCGCCCCGGGCGAAAAGGTCGTCATCGTCGACACCAACAACCCGGCCGAACTGCCCGCCAACATCAACGCGGCCGACATCCGCGCGGTGATCGACCACCACAAGCTGGCCGGCGGGATCGAAACCAGGGCGCCGATCGACGTCACCATCCGCCCGCTCGCTTGCACCGCGACGCTCCTGCATCAGTTAATGGGCGCGGATGCGGCGCGGATGCCCGATTGGGTCAAGGGCACGATGCTGTCCTGCATCCTGTCCGACACGCTCGCCTTCCGCTCGCCGACCACCACCGACACCGACCGCGCGCTGGCCGAGGCGCTGGCCGCCGATCTGGGCCTCGATATCGCGTCCTATGCCGACGAGATGTTCGCCGCGAAATCGGACGTGTCGCGGTTCTCGGAGGCCGAGCTGCTGCGCATGGATTCGAAGGAATACGAAGTCGGCGGCAAGCGGCTACGCGTCTCGGTGCTGGAGACAACAGCGCCCGAAATACCGCTGGCCCGCAAGGCCGCGCTGATGCAGGCGATGCCCGGCGTCGCCGCCGAGGACGGTGCCGATGCGGTGCTGCTCTTCGTGATCGACATCCTGCGCGAGGAGGCCACCCTGCTGGTCCCCGACGCTCTGACCCGGACCATTGCGGAAAAGAGCTTTGGCGTTCAGGCGGCGGTCGACACGGTCGTCCTGCCGGGCGTGATGAGCCGCAAGAAGCAGATCGTCCCGGTGCTGGCGCTGTAGATGCGCCCAGCCGCCCGAAGGAGGGGCGCTGCATGACCCGTATCATCGATCGGCTCGCCGACATCGCCGCCGGCTACGACGCGTTGCTGTGCGATGTCTGGGGCGTCGTGCACAATGGCGTCGAGGCCCACGCCGAGGCAGTCGCGGCGCTGGCGGCCTATCGCGCCGGCGGCGGCAAGGTGATCCTGATGACCAATTCGCCCCGGCCGCGCACGGCGGTCATTGCCCAGATCGATGCGCTGGGGGTGGCCCGCGATGCCTGGGACGATGTTGCCTCGTCGGGCGACGCCGCCCAGGCCGGCATGCTGAGCGGCCTTGTCGGGCGGCGCGTCTATCACATCGGGGCAGCCAGCGACGAAGCCTTCTTCAGCGATATCGAGGCCGATCTGGAAAGCCTGGGCGAGGTGCGCCGGGTGCCGCTGGAAGAGGCGGAAGGCATCGTCTGCACGGGCCTGAGGAATGACGAGACCGAGACCCCGGACGACTATCGCACCACCCTGTTACGGGCCAAGACCGCCGGGCTGAAACTGCTCTGCGCGAATCCCGATATCCGGGTCGAGCGCGGCGACAAGATCGTCTGGTGCGCGGGGGCGCTGGCCAGTCTTTATGCCGGCATGGGCGGCGAGAGCCTGTATTTCGGCAAGCCGCACGCGCCGATCTACAATCTGGCCCGCAACCGGCTGGAGCGGGTCGCCGGCGCGCCGGTGCCGCATGAACGCATCCTGATGATCGGCGACGGGCTGGGCACCGACATTGCCGGCGCGATGGGCGAGGATCTCGACAGCCTGTTCGTGACCGGCGGCCTCGACAAGGCGGAAACCGGAACCCTGCCCGGCCAGGGCCCCGACCCCGAAATGCTGACCGCGCTCTTGCAGGAGAACCGGATCGAGGCGACCTTCGCGATCGGTCAGCTGCGCTAGACCCGTCGGCGCGCGGACGGCCCCCTGCCGCGGCGCAGCATCGGGCGCCGCCAAACCGGTTGCGGCCCCAAAATCGCTTTGCTAAGGGGATCGCGACTTTGGGGGCAGCCTGCCTGTCCCCCGGTGGTTTTTTGTGCAGGTTCCGGCCGGAACCGGCCTTGTTTACGGAAGGACCTTCGTGACTGAATCGGCTTCGCTTTCCGCTGGAATCGCCGACCGCTATGCGACGGCCCTGTTCGAGCTTGCGCGCGAAGCGGGCACGATCGACCGGCTGGAATCGGACATGGATGCGTTGGCCGCGGCGTTGCGCGACAGTGACGATCTGCGCAATTTGACCGACTCGCCGCTTTATCCCCGGGCGGCGACGGCCCGCGCGATCATGGCCGTGGCGCTGGCGATGAACCTGTCGGAACTGACGACGAGCACCCTTGGCCTGATGGCGCAGAAGGGTCGGATGTTCGTGCTCGGCGCGCTGATCGGCCAGACCCGCCGCCGGATCGCCGAACATCGCGGCGAGATCGCCGCCGAGATCGTCAGTGCCGCGCCGCTGACGGATGATCAGCGGGCCCGGCTGGAACAGGTGCTGCGCGGCGCCGGCGACCGGACCGTGCGGATCGAAGCCAGGGTCGACGAAAGCCTGATCGGCGGACTGATCGTTCGCCTTGGCTCGCGCATGATCGACACCACCATCGCCTCGCGGCTGGCGCGGCTGCAGAACGCAATCAAAGAGGTTGGATAATGGGCATCCAGGCTGCCGAAATCTCCGCTATCCTGAAGGAGCAGATCAAGAATTTCGGCGAAGAGGCCGAAGTCGCCGAAGTCGGCCGGGTGCTGTCGGTCGGTGACGGGATCGCCCGGGTGCACGGGCTTGACAACATCCAGGCCGGCGAAATGGTCGAGTTTCCGGGCGGCATCCGGGGCATGGCGCTGAACCTCGAGGTCGACAATGTCGGCATCGTGATCTTCGGCAGCGACCGCGACATCAAGGAAGGCGATGTCGTCAAGCGCACCAATTCCATCGTCGATGTGCCGGTCGGCGACGCGCTGCTGGGCCGGGTGGTCGATGCGCTCGGGAACCCGATCGACGGCAAGGGCGAGATCGCCGCGGCCGAGCGCCGGGTGGCGGATGTCAAGGCACCGGGGATCATCCCGCGCAAATCGGTGCACGAGCCGATGGCCACGGGGCTGAAGGCGATCGACGCGATGATCCCGATCGGCCGCGGCCAGCGGGAGCTGATCATCGGCGACCGGCAGACTGGCAAGACCGCCGTCGCGCTCGATACGATCCTCAACCAGAAAAGCTATAACGACGACGCCGGCGACGACCAGAGCAAGAAGCTTTATTGCGTGTACGTGGCCGTGGGGCAAAAGCGCTCGACGGTCGCGCAGCTGGTCAAGAAGCTCGAGGAATCGGGCGCGATCAACTATTCGATCGTGGTGGCCGCCACGGCGTCCGAACCGGCGCCGATGCAGTACCTCGCCCCCTATGCGGCCTGCGCGATGGCCGAATACTTCCGCGACAACGGCCGGCATGCGCTGATCATCTATGACGATCTGTCGAAACAGGCGGTGGCCTATCGCCAGATGTCGCTGCTGCTGCGCCGCCCGCCCGGGCGCGAGGCCTATCCGGGCGACGTNNTCGCTGACCGCGCTGCCGGTGATCGAGACCCAGGCCGGCGACGTGTCGGCCTATATCCCGACCAATGTGATCTCGATCACCGACGGCCAGATCTTCCTGGAAACCGAATTGTTCTATCAGGGCATCCGGCCCGCCGTGAACACCGGCCTTTCGGTCAGCCGGGTCGGCTCTTCGGCGCAGACCAAGGCGATGAAATCGGTGGCCGGCAAGGTCAAGCTGGAGCTCGCCCAATACCGCGAAATGGCCGCCTTTGCGCAGTTCGGCTCGGACCTCGACGCGTCCACGCAACGGCTCTTGAACCGCGGCGCGCGGCTGACCGAGCTGATGAAGCAGCCGCAATATTCGCCGATGACCAATGCCGAGATCGTGGTGACGATCTTTTCCGGCACGCAGGGCTATCTGGACAACATCGCGGTGCGCGACGTGGTCCGGTACGAGCGCGACCTGCTCGGCCATCTGCGCGGCCATCACCAGGACCTGCTCGACGACATCACCCAGAACGATCGCAAGGTCGATGGCGAGCTGAAAGACAAGATCTCCAGCGTGCTCGACGCGTTCACCAAGGATTTCGCCTGATCCGTCGGCCCCGGAAGGACCTGACATGCCGTCGCTCAAGGACCTCAAGCTGCGGATCGACAGCGTCAAGTCGACCCGCAAGATCACCAAGGCGATGCAGATGGTCGCCGCGGCCAAGCTGCGCCGCGCTCAGGAGGCCGCCGAGAACGCCCGCCCCTATGCCGAGCGGATGGATGCGGTGATGGGCGGGCTCGCCGCTTCGGTCGCGGGGCTTGACAGCGCGCCCAAGCTGCTGCGCGGATCGGGCGCCGACGAGACCCATCTGCTGGTCGTCATGACCTCGGAGCGGGGACTGTGCGGCGGCTTCAACTCCGCGATCGTGCGCGAGGCACGGCGCCACATCGAAGCGCGGCGCGGCGCCGGCAAGACGGTCAGGATCCTCACCATCGGCTCGAAGGGGCGCGACCAGCTCAAGCGCGACTTCGCCGACCTGTTCGTCGGCCATGTCGATCTGAGCGGGGTCAGACGGATCGGCTACGACACCGCGCTGGGGATCGCCACCGGCCTGATCGCCGAGTTCGAGGCCGGCGATTTCGATGTCGCCACGATCTTCTACAGCACCTTCAAGTCGGTCATCAGCCAGCTGCCGACACCGAAGCAGATCATCCCGGCGACCTTCGACGCCGATGGCGCCGAGGCGGTGTCGGGCTACAGCTTCGAACCGGGGGAGCCGGAAATCCTGGCCGACCTGCTGCCGCGCGCCGTGGCCACCCAGATTTTCACCGCTTTGCTGGAAAACGCCGCCTCGGAACAGGGCGCGCGGATGACCGCCATGGACAACGCCACGCGCAATGCGGGCGAGTTGATCGACAAGCTGACGATCCAGTACAACCGCACCCGCCAGGCGGTGATCACCAGCGAGCTGATCGAGATCATTTCGGGCGCAGAGGCGCTGTGACCCGGCGCGCCCACCGGCGCGCGTTCGATGCATGACTGACAGAGCCGGGCCGCTGCCCGAAGAAACCGGAGAGAGACCCAAATGGCAAACGCGCAAGGCAAAGTGACCCAGGTCATCGGCGCCGTGGTCGATGTGCAGTTCGACGATCACCTGCCCGAGATCCTCAACGCGCTGGAGACCGACAACAATGGCCGCCGCCTGGTGCTGGAGGTCGCGCAGCATCTGGGCGAGGCGACCGTGCGCACGATCGCCATGGACGGCACCGAAGGGCTGGTGCGCGGCCAGGTCGTCACCGACACTGACGGCCCGATCGCGGTGCCGGTCGGCGACGCGACGCTCGGCCGGATCATGAATGTGGTCGGCGAGCCGATCGACGAAAAGGGCCCGGTGGAGACCGCCGAACGCCGCCCGATCCACCAGCCGGCCCCGGATTTTCGCGAGCAGTCCACCGAATCGGAGGTGCTGGTCACCGGGATCAAGGTGATCGACCTGCTGGCGCCCTATTCCAAGGGCGGCAAGATCGGCCTGTTCGGTGGCGCCGGCGTGGGCAAGACCGTGCTGATCCAGGAGTTGATCAACAACATCGCCAAGGTGCATTCGGGCTATTCGGTGTTTGCCGGCGTCGGCGAGCGGACCCGCGAGGGCAACGACCTTTATCACGAATTCATCGATTCGGGGGTCATCAACATCGACGACCTGCCGAAATCGAAGGTGGCGCTGGTCTATGGCCAGATGAACGAACCGCCCGGCGCGCGCGCCCGGGTCGGGCTGACCGGGCTGACCCTGGCCGAGACCTTTCGCGACCAGTCGGGCACCGATGTGCTGTTCTTCGTCGACAACATCTTCCGATTCACGCAGGCGGGGTCCGAAGTGTCGGCGCTGCTGGGCCGCATCCCCTCGGCGGTCGGTTACCAGCCGACGCTGGCCACCGATATGGGCGCGCTGCAGGAACGCATCACCTCGACCCGGGCGGGCTCGATCACCAGCGTGCAGGCGATCTATGTGCCGGCCGACGACCTGACCGACCCGGCGCCGGCGACCTCGTTTGCCCATCTCGACGCCACCACGGTGCTGTCGCGCGCGATCTCCGAGCTCGGCATCTACCCGGCCGTCGACCCGCTCGATTCGACCTCGCGCATCCTCGACCCGGCGGTCGTCGGCGAAGAGCACTACCAGGTGGCCCGCGACGTCCAGGGGATTCTGCAGCGCTACAAGTCGCTGCAGGACATCATCGCGATCCTCGGCATGGACGAGCTGAGCGAAGAGGACAAGCTGACCGTGGCACGGGCGCGCAAGATCCAGCGCTTCCTGTCGCAGCCTTTCGACGTGGCCGAGGTGTTCACCGGTTCGCCCGGGGTCCAGGTGCCGGTGGAAAAGACCATCGCCTCGTTCAAGGCGCTGGTGGCGGGCGAGTACGATCACCTGCCCGAAGCCGCGTTCTACATGGTTGGCGACATCGAAGAGGCGGTCGCCAAGGCCGAACGGATCGCGGCAGAGGCCGCGTAGGGAGCGCCGCGCGAAGGTCCGCGGCAAGCGATCGGGGGGACGGCATGGCCGATACGATGCAATTCGATCTGGTGGCACCGGAAAAGCGGCTGGCCTCGATGGCCGTGCGGCGGGTGCAAATCCCCGGGGCCGAGGGCGAGATGACCGTGATGCCGGGTCACGAGGCGGTGCTCAGCACCCTGCGCCCGGGTTTCGTTCAGGTCGACGGGCCCGACGGGCCGCATGACTTTGTCGTCACCCATGGCTTTGTCGAGATCACCGGCGACAGCGTGTCGGTCATCGCCGAACGCGCGGTCGCCCGGGCCGAGGCGCATCGCGAACTGTTGCAGCCGATCCTGGAGGAGGCGCGCAGCCGCGCGGCCGAGGCCGGGCCCGAGCACAAGGATGCCGCCGAGACGTTTGTCGCCGATCTTGTCCATCTGATTGACCGGATGGACTGACGGGCGCACCAACGGGACATCCCCCATGAAGCGTCTGCACAGCCATCGGATCGGCATCGACCAGGGTAGTGCAATCATTTTCTCTGATTTTGAAGAGGATGGCCCGATGTGGCGCGGCCAGGGGGACCGCGAAGTGCGCCGATCGATTCGCTTCGAGGAAGCATTCGCCAGCCCTCCGGCCGTGCAAGCCGTTCTCGAGATGTGGGATTTTGCCGAAGGTACGAATCTGCGCGCCCATATCCGCGTCGATTCGATCACCCGCGAGGGCTTTCAGCTTGTGTTCCGGACCTGGGGCGACACCAGGGTGGCGCGCGCGCGCGCGTCCTGGCTTGCCATCGGGGAACTGACCGACCCCGATGACTGGACTGTCGATGGTGGCGAGACCGGGGATTGACCAGCGCCGAAGGCGCGCGGCTCAATACCCGTTCGGATAGAAAGCCTCGTAGATCGGTTCAAGTGTCGCGGCCTCGAACAGCGACGAGACCGAAGTGCCGTTGGAAATGTTCAGGATCGCCTGGGCAAAGATCGGCGCCATCGGCAGGATGCGGATTTTCTCGGCAGCGCGCACCGCCTCGGTCGGCCGGATCGTGTCGGTGATCACCATGCTGGTCATCTTCGACGCGGCGATGCGCTCGACCGCGGGGCCGGACAGCACCCCATGGCTGATATAGGCGTGCACCTCGGCCGCGCCGTCATCGATCAGCACCTCGGCCGCCTTGCACAGCGTGCCGGCGGTGTCGCACAAATCGTCGACGATCACGCAAATCTGGCCCTCGACCTCGCCGATCACGGTCATCTCGGCGATTTCTCCGGGCCTTGACCGGCGCTTGTCGACGATCGCCAGACCCGAGCCGATGCGCTGCGCCAGTTCGCGCGCTCGCGCCACCCCGCCCACATCGGGCGATACCACGGTCAGGCTGTCGCGGCGATCGCGGAACTTCGCCTCGATATCCAGCGCGAAGATCGGCGAGGCATAGAGGTTGTCGACCGGCACGTCGAAGAAGCCCTGGATTTGGGCAGCATGCAGATCCATCGTCAGCACCCGGGCGATCCCTGCCTCGGTCAGCAGATTGGCCACCAGCTTGGCCGAAATGGGCGTGCGCGCCTTGGTCCGACGGTCCTGCCGGGCATAGCCGAAATAGGGGATCACGGCGGTGATCCGCGCCGCCGACGACCGCCGCAGCGCGTCGGTCATGATCAAGAGTTCCATCAGATTGTCGTTCGCCGGGTTCGAGGTCGGCTGGATGATGAACATGTCTTCGCCGCGAACGTTCTCATAGACCTCGACGAAGATTTCCTGATCGTTGAACCGCTCGACGCGGGCCTCGATCAGGGTCACCGGGTGGCCGCGATGGATCGTCATCCGGCGGGCGATGGCCTCGGCCAGGGGCCGATTCGCATTGCCGGAAATCAGCCTCGGCTCATCGGTCATCGGCCGTCTCCCGCTTCCGCGCCTGATCGTCCTGCCGTGCATGGCGACTGGTATCACAGTTTTGTGACGTTGCCCAGAGCCATGGCGTCGCGCAACAGGCCCAGGAAACGGTCGGTGTCGGCGGGATCGGCCGACCAGTCGCACACCAGCCGCGCGGTCAGCGGCGCGTCTTCCGGGCCGTCCTCCAGCGTGCCGTCCCACAGATAATAGCTGGCGCCGGCTTCCAGCAGCTGGCGATGGGCGGCCCGCGGCCAGGCGGCAAAGGTCATGTTGGCGCGGTAATCGGCCAGAAGCGTGACGCCCGGGATCGCGGCCAGCCCGTCGCGCAGGCGGCTCGCGGCGGCGTTCGCATCGCGGGCCAGCGCAAGCCAAAGCGCGTCCTGCAGATAGGCGCCCATCTGCGCCGACAGATAGCGATGCTTGGAAAACAGCTGCGCGCCGCGCTTGCGGCGGTATTCGAATTCCTGCGCCCTGGCGGGGTCGAACAGGATCGCCGCCTCGACCGCCATCAGCCCGTTCTTGGTGCCGCCAAAGCTCAGCGCATCGACACCGGCGCGCCAGGTCAGATCGGCCGGGCTGCAGTTCAGCGCGACCAGCGCATTGGCAAAGCGCGCACCGTCCAGATGTACCGGAAGGCCGAAATCCCTGGCCACCGCGCACAGCGCCGCGATCTCGTCGAGCGCGTAAAGCGTGCCGCGTTCGGTCACATTGGTGATCGAGACCGGACCGCGTTGCGGGCCGTGGACGCCGCGCGATTCCTCGGCCCCAATCGTCGCGCGCAACGCCTCTGGCGTCATCTTGCCGTCCGTCGACGGCACCAGGGTCAGCTTCGATCCGCCGGTAAAGAACTCCGGCGCGCCGCATTCATCCTCGTGAATATGCGCGACATCGGAACAGAACACCGTCTGCCAGGGCTGGGCGAGCGTGGCCAGCAGCAGCGCATTGGCTGCCGTTCCGATGGCAACCAGATGCACCGTCGCCTCGGGCGCCTCGAAGATCTCGCGGATGCGGGCGGTCAGATCGGCCATTGCGGGCTCGGCCCCATAGGCCAGCGCATAGCCCTCATTCGCCGCGGCCAGGGCGGCCATCACCCGGGGATGCACCGGGCCGGCATTGTCCGAGGCAAAGTGCATGTCACACTTCCTCCAGCGGGTAGTCTTCCCAGTCTTCTTCGGCGACCTCGTATTCGGGCACAACCCGTCCGCGGACCGAGATACCGGCGGCGTGGACGCTGTCGGGATCGCCCGAGATCAGCGGATGCCAGGGATAAAGCGGCCGCCCCTCGTAAAGCAGCCGATAGGCGCAGGTCGAAGGCAGCCAGCGGGCCGCATCGGGCAGGTCGCGCCGCGTCAGGACGACGCAATCGGGGACCAGTTTCTTGCGGATTGCGTAGTTGCCGCAGCGGCATGTTTCCGGGTCGAGCAGCCGGCAGGACACCCGGGTGTAGAAAAGCGCGCCGGTATCCGCGTCTTCCAGCTTTTCCAGGCAGCAGCGCCCGCAGCCGTCGCACAGCGCCTCCCATTCGGGCTGCGTCAGCTGGTCGAGCGCAAAGCGCGTCCAGAAGCGGCGGCGCAGCGGGCTCATCCGCGCAGCGCCGCCAGCGTCGTGCGGGCCTGGGCGGAATCGGCATCCATCTGGGCGATCAACGCTTCGATGCTGTGGAACGTCGCCTCGGGCCGCTGGAAATCGACCAGCGCGACCGACAGATGGGTGCCGTAAAGATCGCCCGCGAAATCGAACAGATAGACCTCAAGATTGGGTGCGTTGTGGCCGAACATCGGCCGCACGCCCAGCGAGGCCACGCCGGTATGGCTGCCCGCCCAGGGCCCCGACAACACGTCGACCAGCACCGCATAGACCCCGAAGCGCGGCACATGCAGCCCGTCGAGCGCCATGTTCGCCGTCGGATAGCCCAGATCGCGGCCGCGCTGATCGCCCTGGATCACCGGCCCCTCGATCCGGTGCCAATGCCCCAGCATCGCAGCGGCATCGCATGGCCGCCCGTCGCTGAGCGCCTGGCGGATCGCGGTCGACGAATAGGCCCCCTGCGCGCCCGACACCAGCGCGGCCTCGGCCACATCGAATCCGGCCTGCCGGCCGAACGCGGCCAGCGCGGCCGCATCGCCGGCGCGATCCCTGCCAAAGCGGAAATCGGCCCCGACCACGGCCTGACGCAGGCCCAGCCCGCGGCCCAGCACATCGGTCGCGAACGCCTCGGCCGACAGACCCGACAGGGCGGCGTTGAAATTCAGCTCGTAAAGGATGTCGACGCCGAGCTTCGCCAGGCGGTGCGCGCGCGCCTCGGCATTCATCAGCCGAAAGGCCGGCCCGTCAGGCGCGAAATAGCTGCGCGGATGCGGCTCGAAGGTGACGACGCCCAGCAGCGCCCCAAGCTGGTTGGCCGTGTCGCGGGCGATATCGATCACCGCCTGATGCCCCAGGTGCACCCCGTCGAAATTGCCGATCGCGGCGCAGGCGCCGCGATCCCCTGGCTGGGTGAACTGGTAATCCCGGACGACCCGCATGATCTGCGGGCATAGGATCAGCCCCGGGAGGGGGCAAGCACCAATGCGTCGCCTTCGATGACCGCAATGTCGCCGACCCAGGCGGTGCAATGCAGCGTCACCCGCTTCTTGGCCCGGTCGATATCGGCCACCCGAACCTCGGCCGTGACGGTGTCGCCGATCCGGACCGGCGCCTTGAAGCGCAGATTCTGGCCCAGATAGATGGTGCCATGGCCCGGCAACCTTTCGCCGATGATCGCCGAAAACAGGCTGGCCGACAGCATGCCATGGGCGATCCGCTGGCCGAAGATCGAGGCGCCGGCGGCCTTGTCGCACAGATGGATCGGATTGCGGTCCTCGCTGACCTCGGCAAAAAGCTGGATCTCCCGCTCGCCGATGGTCTTGGTCAGGTGCCGCGCCATGCCCGGCTCCAAATCCTCCAGATGGACCGTACCGGTATCCTCGAGAATCATATCCTTCATGGCAACGCCCTCCTTAACGAAACCTTATTACTTCGCGCCTGCAGAAACGCAAGCACAAAAGTCAGAATCTATCGTGACAGAAGCGCGCGGTGAGGGATTGTTGCGCGGCCCTGGCGCCGGACGGACCCGATTCGCGTCGCGGCAGCGCCACGCCGCCATCGAGCACCGGCACGGGCCTTGTCGCTTCGGCCCGGATGCCCGACGGGCGCGGCGCGAACACCTGCTTTGAGGCCTCGACCAGCAGCACGCCGCCGGCCATGCTGCCCGACAGGCGCTGGCCCAGGCTTTCCCAGGCGCGCCCGGCCCGCAGCCAGAAGCGCCGCTCGGATGGTGGGGCGAACAGCGCCGCCAGGTGCCGTTCGGGGACGAACCGGTGCTTTTGCAGCTGGGTTTCAAGCTGGCCCAGGCTGTAGGGCCGGCCAAAGCCGAACGGGGTGCGGTCGCCGCGCGCCCACAGGCCCGACCGATTCGGCACCACGAACAGCGCCCGCCCGCCGGGCCCCAGAACCCGCCAGCATTCGTCCAGCAGCCGGCCGGGCGCCTCGCTCGTCTCGAGGCCGTGCAGCATCACGATCTTGTCGGCGCTGCCGGTCTCCAGCGGCCAGGCTGCGTCGTCGCACAGCACGGCCAGATTGGCCTCGGCTTCGGGCCAGGGCGTGACCCCCTGCGCCCCCGGCATCAGCGCAATGACGCGTCGCGCCTCGTCCAGAAACGGCCGCAAGAGCGGCGTCGCAAAGCCAAAGCCGACGACCGTCTGCGCCGCCGCCTCGGGCCAAAGGACGCCGACCTGCCGACGGATGGCGCGCTGCGCGGCCCGGCCCAGCCGGGTCCGGTGGTAGAAGTTGCGAAGCTGCCAGACATCCAGATGCATTGCGTCGCCCCGTCGGATCGTGAAACACTCTACACAAGCCGTGACCGCGTCGGAAGGAGGAAGCCATGAGCCTCGATATCGTCACGATCCCCTGCCTGTCGGACAACTACATCTATCTGCTGCATGACGGCGCGTCGGGGGTCACCGCCCTTGTTGATGCGCCGGTCAGCGACCCGGTGCTCGAGGCGCTGGCCAGCCATCGCTGGGGCCTCGATCTGATCCTGCTGACCCATCACCATGAAGACCACATCGATGCCGCCGACGATCTGCGCCGCGCGACGGGGGCGAAACTGGTCGGTGCCAAGGCCGATGCGCACCGGCTGCCGGCGCTCGACATCGCGGTGGAAGAGGGCGACACGGTGGCCGTAGGAAGCCAGACCGGCCATGTGCTGTCGGTGCCCGGCCACACGACGGGGCATATCGCCTATTACTTCCCGGCCTCGAAGGCCGCGTTTACCGCCGACAGCCTGATGGTGATGGGCTGCGGCCGGCTGTTCGAGGGCGACGCGATCATGATGTGGGACAGCCTGCGCAAACTCGCCGCGCTGCCCGACGACACCCTGATCTATTCGGGTCATGAATACACCAACGGCAACATCGCCTTCGCGCTGTCGCTCGATCCCGACAACGCCGAACTGCGCCAGCGCGCCGATGACGCCCATGCAGCGCGGACGGCGCATGAGCCGACCGTGCCGGCCGAGCTGGGCCTCGAGCGGCGCACCAACCCGTTCCTGCGCGCCGGCGAGGCGGCGATGAAGCAGGCCGTCGGGATGCCCGGGGCAAGCGATGTCGACGTGTTCGCCGAGATCCGCGCGCGCAAGGATCGGTTCTAGGGGGCGATGAAAACCGCGGCAAAGGCCGGCGCACCCCGGATCGTGAAAAGAAAAACCTTGAAGCCTGCGGCGCAACACCGAACATTAATGGTGCGGGCCCATAGTGACGCGGGTCGTCGCAGCACCGATTGAGGATAAGGAGCGGACCCCTTGCCTTCCTTCTCGAGCAGCCTTGAAAAGGCCATCCACGCCGCACTTGCCGAAGCAAACGCACGCCGGCACGAGCTTGCGACCCTGGAGCATCTGCTTCTGTCGCTGATCGACGAACCCGACGCGGCCAAGGTGATGAAGGCGTGCGGCGTCGATCTGAACGCGCTCAGGCAGACGCTTGCCAGCTTCATCGACGAGGATCTGTCCTCGCTGGTGACCGAAACCGACGGGTCCGAGGCGGTGCCGACAGCCGCCTTCCAGCGCGTGATCCAGCGGGCCGCGATCCATGTCCAAAGCTCGGGCCGGACCGAGGTGACGGGCGCCAATGTGCTGGTCGCCATCTTCGCCGAGCGGGAATCGAACGCCGCCTATTTCCTGCAGGAGCAGGACATGACGCGCTATGACGCGGTGAATTTCATCGCCCATGGCGTGGCCAAGGACCCCGCCAAGGGCGAATCGCGGCCCGTCGCCGGCGCCGAACCGGGCTTTGACGAAGGCAGCGATGCCGATGAAGCCGATGGCGGCCCCGACGACAAGGAGTCGGCGCTGGGGAAATACTGCGTCGACCTGAACGCGAAATCGCATCGTGGCGATGTCGACCCGCTGATCGGGCGCGAACACGAGGTCGAGCGCTGCATCCAGGTGCTGTGCCGGCGGCGCAAGAACAACCCGCTGCTGGTTGGCGATCCGGGCGTCGGCAAGACCGCGATCGCCGAGGGGCTTGCCTTTCGCATCGTCGAGGGCGAAACGCCCGAGGTGCTGGCCGGCGCGACGATCTACTCGCTCGACATGGGGGCGTTGCTGGCCGGCACGCGCTATCGCGGCGATTTCGAGGAGCGGCTGAAGGCCGTCGTGTCCGAGCTTGAGAACCACCCGAACGCGATCCTGTTCATCGACGAGATTCACACGGTGATCGGCGCGGGCGCGACCTCTGGCGGGGCGATGGACGCGTCGAACCTGCTGAAACCGGCGCTGCAGGGCGGCAAGCTGCGCTGCATGGGCAGCACCACCTACAAGGAGTTCCGCCAGCATTTCGAAAAGGACCGGGCGCTGTCGCGCCGCTTTCAGAAGATCGACGTCAACGAGCCGTCGATCGAGGATACGATCAAGATCCTCAAGGGCCTGAAACCCTATTTCGAGGATCACCACAGCGTCCGCTACACCTCGGACGCGATCAAGTCCGCGGTCGATCTGTCGGCGCGCTACATCCATGACCGCAAGCTGCCCGACAAGGCGATCGACGTGATCGACGAGGCCGGCGCGGCGCAGCATCTGGTGGCCGAATCGAAACGCCGCAAGACGATCGGGGCAAAGGAAGTCGAGGCCGTTGTCGCCAAGATCGCCCGCATCCCCTCGAAGACCGTCAACAAGGACGACGCCGAGGTGCTGCGCGACCTCGAAGCCGAACTCAAGCGCGTGGTGTTCGGCCAGGACGCCGCGATCGAGGCGCTCGCCTCGTCGATCAAGCTCAGCCGGGCGGGCCTGCGCGAGCCGGAAAAGCCGATCGGCAACTATCTGTTCGCCGGGCCGACGGGGGTCGGCAAGACCGAGGTCGCCAAGCAGCTGGCCCAGACGCTGGGGGTCGAGCTGCTGCGCTTTGACATGTCGGAATACATGGAAAAGCATGCGGTCAGCCGGCTGATCGGGGCGCCGCCGGGCTATGTCGGGTTCGATCAGGGCGGGCTGCTGACCGACGGCGTCGACCAGCATCCCTATTGCGTCCTGCTGCTTGACGAGATCGAGAAGGCGCATCCCGATGTCTTCAACATCCTGCTGCAGGTGATGGATCACGGCAAGCTGACCGACCATAACGGCCGGACGGTGGATTTCCGCAATGTGGTGCTGATCATGACCTCGAATGCGGGTGCCGCCGAACAGGCCCGCGCCGCGATGGGGTTCGGCCGCGAGCGCCGCGTCGGCGAGGACACCGAAGCGATCGAACG
>DNSZ01000063.1:17973-18407 GCA_003500165.1 Paracoccaceae bacterium
TTCGTCCTGCAACTCGAAGCGCAGCTTCTCGATCGGGGGGTGTCGTTCGATCTGACCCTGTCCGCTGCCGAATGGCTGGCCGACAAGGGCTATGACGACCGCATGGGCGCGCGACCCTTGGCCCGGGTGATCCAGGAGCACATCAAGAAGCCGCTGGCCGAAGAGCTGCTGTTCGGCAAGCTCGCCAAGGGCGNNCATCGAGGCCCCCGAGAAGCCGCGGATTTCGGGCGACAAGCCGCCGTTGCTGACGGCCGATTGATGTCGCTGGCCGATGAGCCTGGCTCGTCGGCCGATCGCCCTCCCCGCCCCGCCGGCGCCCGGAGCCCTGCGATGCTGGCTCACGGCCACGGCGATCGGCCCGGCGACTAGGCCGCCACGACAAGCGCCTTGCCCGCCGCCATCATACCAAGGTGCAATGAGTTTGACTCATTGCG
>DNSZ01000125.1 GCA_003500165.1 Paracoccaceae bacterium
CGATCCGCGCACCGGTCGCGGCAATCACCGCTTCGAGCGCCGGAGCGGCCTCGGTGCCAGGGTCTCGCGGCGCCTCGGCGGTGCTGTCGAAACCGGCCGCCAGCCCGTCGATCTGCTCGGCGTTGAAGACGCGATAGGCGCGCAGATAGGGGATCGTGCGGCGGTCCTCGCCGTCCTCGGTCGCGCGCTCCACCGTGCCGTATTTGACGACGGTGGCGGATTTCTCGCCCTTGCGGACCTGCGCGCCCAGCTCCTGCGCCTGCCGATAGGTCATCCAGCGCGCGGCGCGGTAGCCGCAGCGCGTGGCCTGCGACCACAACAGCAGGATGTTGATGCCCCGATAGGTCTCGCCGTTCCAGCGCTCGGGCAGGGCAAAGCCCGGCCCCGCACCGGTCCAGGGCTTCCGCCATGGCGCGGTGCCGTTCTCGAGCTCGGCAAGGATGCTGTCGGTGACATGGGTGTAAGGGTCGAATTTCGCGGCCATTTGTGGCGCCTCCTCTGTCCGCCTTTCGGGCAGCGCCGCCCGCTTCGTGCCGGCCGAATGCGCCCCCGCATTCGGACCGAACGGAGGGGGCGGGCGCAGCCCGGCCCACGTCCCGGACGGGGACTGTCAGAGGGGGTGAAGGGCGCCCGGTGGCGCGGCCCGCAGGCCGTCAGGCCGAGGACACGGGCGGGCGCCCGGAACCGGCCGCCATCCAGGCGGACGCCTGCCCCTTGACCGGCCCCGGCCGGCCCGTTGGGCGGACCCGGGAAACGGGAAGGACACCGCGCCGCCGCCCCGGGCGGCGCGTCCGCCGGTCACGGACCGCGGGGCAGGGGCCCGCGGTCACCGCGTCAGGGGCGTCCCAGCGAAAACTGGGCCATTGCGGTTCGATGGGCTTCGCAATTCCGCCTTCGCCGCAACGCCTGGGGACGACGGCTCATAGGGTGCCGCAGGGTAGCGGAGTTTCCGCTTTGGTATTTGAAAGCACATGGGTATCAGTTTGGGGCCATGCATCTGACCAGAACAGAACCCGACGCCAACCTGCACCGGTTCTACCGCCTGGAGATCGTGCGCGGCCTGTTCGGAGATTGGGGCCTGGTGCGGAACTGGGGCCGGATCGGACGTTCCGGCCAGGTGCGGACGGACTGGTACAACACCGAGGCTGAGGCGAAGGACGCGCGCTTCCAGTTGCACATGGCAAAGGCGAAGCGCGGCTACGCGTAGGTGGCCGGAAACGTGCCAGAACCCTCAAGGTTCGCCCAGGTTTGCGACTGGCATCCCCAACGAGCCTTTTTTGCGGAAGCTCGTGGGCGGAGCGCTGCCTCTCGTCTGCGCTTGGACGTTGGGGGGCTCGAGCAACAGATAACCTTGATTGCACTGCAATCACTAGGTAATCCTAAGTATCAGCGATGGAGGGCAAGATGGCCAGCATCACGATCCGCAACCTGGACGACGGTCTGAAGCGTCGCTTGCGCATCCAGGCGGCCGAGCACGGCCGCTCTATGGAGGAAGAAGCACGGGAAATCCTCCGCCGTGCCGTGGGAAAACCGGCAGCGCCCAGGAATCTGGGGGAGGCTATCCACCGCCGGTTCGCCGCGTTGGGGGAGGGTCCCCTCGAGCTGCCACCGCGCGAGGCCATGCCGGAAGCACCGCGTTTCGACTGAGGCGCGAAGATGATCCTGATCGACACCAACGTCATATCTGAGCTGATGCGCCCGAGCCCGGCCCCGGCGGTGCTGGAATGGTTTGGCGGGCAAGACACGCCAGCGCTTCACCTCAGCGCCGTGGGCGAGGCCGAGTTGCGGCGCGGTGCGGCGATCCTGCCCGCAGGCAAACGTCGCGACCGGTTGATCGTCGAGATCGATGCGATGATCGCAGAGGACTTTGCCGGCCGCGTTCTGCCGTTTGACAGTGCTGCTGCGGTGGCCTTCGCGGCCATTTTCGTCGATCGCCGCAACGCGGGTCGGCCGATCAGCTTCCCCGACTGCCAGATCGCCGCGACAGCCCGTGCCCGTGGTGCCGCCGTCGCCACCCGCAACGTCGCCGATTTCGAAGGCTGCGGCATAGAGTTGATCGACCCCTGGGCCCACGCGCAAGGTACATGACTGGCATGGACAAACGCAGCCTCTCGGAACGCGATATCTGCACGAAGTTCATCACGCCCGCTCTTCGCAGCGCAGGCTGGGACGAAATGTTGCAGATTCGTGAAGAGTGGGGCTTCACGCGAGGCCGCATCATTGTGCGCGGTAAGATGGTTTCCCGGGGCCAGAGAAAGCGGGCGGACTACATCCTGTCCCACAAACCGAATGTCCCGATAGCCGTGATCGAGGCCAAGGACGCCAAGCACAGCGTTGGCGACGGTATTCAACAGGCGCTTGGCTATGCGGAAGCGCCGCGCATCCCGTTTGCCTTTTCCTCGAACGGCGACGGTTTCGTGTTTCACGATCGCACCGGCGGCAGCACGCCACGCGAAACGATACTGTCGCTTGATGCCTTTCCGTCACCGGCTGACCTCTGGGCGCGGTATCGGAGCTGGAAAGGCTGCGACGATGAAGCCGAAAGGCTTGTGCTGCAGGACTACTACGACGAAGGCAGCGGCAAGACGCCCCGCTACTATCAGGTCAACGCGGTCAACGCCGCGATCGAGGTTATCGCGAAGGGGCAGGATCGCGTTCTGCTGGTGATGGCGACGGGCACCGGAAAGACCTACACGGCGTTCCAGATCATCTGGCGTCTCTGGAAGGCCGGCCGGAAGAAGCGCATCCTGTTCCTCGCCGACCGCAACGTGTTGATCGGCCAGACCATGGTCAACGATTTCCGTCCCTTCGGTGGAACGATGGCCAAGCTCTCGACCAACGCCAAGACCATCGAGCGGCAGGACGGCAGCACCGAAGATCTGACCCTCGCGCTGGACAAGAAGCGCCGCATCGACACCGCCTACGAGGTCTATCTCGGTCTCTACCAGGCCATCACCGGGCCGGAGGAACGGCAGAAGCTGTTCCGCGAGTTCTCGCCCGGCTTCTTCGACCTCATCGTGATCGACGAATGCCACCGGGGCAGTGCCGCCGAGGACTCGGCCTGGCGCGAGATACTCGAATACTTCTCATCGGCCACCCAGATCGGGCTGACCGCCACGCCGAAGGAGACGAGATACGTCTCCAACATCGCCTATTTCGGCGATCCGGTGTTCTCCTACTCACTGAAGCAAGGCATCCGCGACGGTTTCCTCGCGCCCTACAAGGTGGTGAAGGTCCATATCGACCGGGATGTGGAGGGCTACCGCCCCGAGAAGGGCCAGGTCGACCGCGACGGCGCAGAGGTCGAGGATCGCATCTACAACACCAAGGATTTCGACCGGGCGCTGGTCATCGACGACCGGACAAAGCTTGTCGCGCAGAAGGTCACGCAATTCCTGAAAGAGAGCGGCGACCGCTACCAGAAGACCATCGTGTTCTGTGTCGATCAGGAACACGCCGCCCGCATGCGGCAGGCGCTGATCAACGAGAACGCCGATCTCGTCGCCGAGAACCCGCGCTATGTCATGCGCATCAGCGGCAGCGACACTGATGGCCAGGCACAACTCGGCAACTTCATCGACCCGGAATCCAAGTGGCCGGTGATCGTCACCACCTCGCGGCTGCTCTCGACCGGGGTCGATGCGCAGACCTGCCGCCTGATCGTGCTCGATCGTGAGGTCGGCTCGATGACGGAGTTCAAGCAGATCGTCGGCCGCGGCACCCGCGTGCACGAGGACACGCACAAATACTACTTCACGCTCATCGACTTCCGCGGCGCGACAAGCCATTTCGCCGACCCTGACTTCGACGGTGAGCCGGTGCAGATCTACGAGCCGAAGGACGGCCAGCCCATCGACCCGCCCGATGCCCCGCCGACCGACGAGGACGGTGCGCCGCTGCCCGAACAACCCGGCGAAGACGAGGCCATCGTCGATCAGCCGGGCCTGCCGCTGCCGCCAAGCGGCGGGCCGCAGAAGAAGGTCTATGTCGACGGTGTCGGCGCCGCCGTCGTGGCCGAGCGGGTGGAATACCTCGACGAGAACGGCAAGCTCTTCACGGAGTCCCTGCGCGACTTCACCAAGCGCGCGCTGCGAAAGCGTTTCGCCAGTCTCGACGACTTCCTGAAACGCTGGAATGCTGCCGAGCGCAAGCAGGCGATCCTCGAAGAACTGGCGGCCGAGGGCCTGCCGCTCGATCCCATCGTCGAGGAACTGGGCCGCGACCTCGACCCCTTCGACCTGGTCTGCCACGTCGCCTTCGACGCCAAGCCGCTGACGCGCCGAGAGCGCGCCGAGAACGTCAAGAAGCGCGACGCCTTCGCGAAGTATGGGCCACAGGCCCGCGCCGTGCTTGATGCGCTGCTCACCAAATACGCCGATGAGGGCGTGCTGAACCTCGACGATGCCAACGTCCTGCGCATCGCGCCCTTCTCGACCATCGGCACGCCCATTGAACTGATCCGCGCCTTCGGCGGCAAATCCGGCTTCGAGCAGGCCGTCCACGACCTGCAATCCGAACTGTATAGGGAAATTGCCTAGGATGCCGTTCGAGATTGAAGACTTAGTCTATGTTCCAAGGACAAGACTCGGCTTGGACCCCAATGCACCCTCGCCATTCTATCAAACCACAGTAAGGGAACGTCAGAACCGATCTGTTCGAGTTGATCTTCCCAATGGTCAGCTTTCAGATCTCATTTCTACAAAGTTTCTTTCGGATTCATTTGGCGTATTGATCTTGAGGATTGGGGACTATCGCGAACATGAACTCCTCGATCCATTGGCAAGATCGATTTTGAACTATGCAAGTATGCTGCTACCAAGCGATTCAGTCAGGCTCGTGCAGATCAGAACGATCAGAGAGTTTTATCTGATTTGGCGAGAGCAACATGGAACATGCAAACAACTGATAATCATCGGGCATGGCTACGAAAGCGGCCTAATGTTTGGAGACAAGAAAGTTTCAGTGCGCCGATTTCGTAGGATGCTTGAGGACCCTGATCCGTCTCCCAAGGAAGTCATTAGCCTAGCTTGCAACACCGGGTATACGGCAATGGGACGAGGGGTATCGCAGTCACCTGCTGTGAGTCATTTCGTGGCGCCATTCCAAAGTGTTCACGGATGCGTCGCGTCCGTGTTTGCTTCCACTTTCTTACACGAACGCCTCTTGGCTCATCACTCAGCACGGGTGGCATACAAGCATGCCAAGGAAGACCTAGTGGGCGGGGCAAAGTTCCGGCTCTTCGAGAACGGAACCCAATTCAAGGAAACAAACTGACCCATGTCCGTCCGCACCCTCGTCAAATCCATCCAGGACATCATGCGCCAGGACACCGGCGTCGATGGCGACGCCCAGCGCATCAGCCAGCTGTGCTGGATGTTCTTCCTCAAGATCATCGACGACCAGGACCAGGAACTCGAACTCCTGAAGGACGTCTATCGCTCGCCCATCCCCGACCGCCTGCAATGGCGTGCGTGGGCCGCCGACCCCGAGGGGATCACCGGCGAGGACCTGCTCACCTTCATCAACGGCGACCTCTTCCCGACGCTGAA
>DNSZ01000085.1 GCA_003500165.1 Paracoccaceae bacterium
TAGTTCCACTTGCCGCCTTCGGGCTTGCCATCTTCCATCAGCAGGCCGGTCTGGCGCCGCATCGCGCGATAGAACCACTCCATCCGCAATTCCTTGCGACCCTTGGCCCAGGCGGCAAAGGCACCCGGGCTGCACAGAAAGCGGTCGTCGTTCAGGATCAATGTCTTGAGCGGCAGATCTTCGAGTACCGCATGAAGCCGGTGCTCGCCCGGCTGGGTGGCGATCACCTCCGCTGCCCCATGCTCGCCGGCGCGGCGAAACATCCCGGCTCTCCGACTGGCTTGGGCGAAGGATGGCGCTAGGTCCGGCCGGGTCAATGGAGGTCGGCATGCAAACAGCTTTGGTGATCGGTGCCTCGGGCGGGATCGGGTCGGCGGTGGCGGGTGCGCTTGCGGCACGCGGCGTCGCCGTCACCGGTCTGTCGCGCGCCGCCGACGGGCTCGACGTGACCGACGAGGCTTCGCTCGCGGCGCAGCTGGGCGCGCTCGACGGCCCGTTCGACCTGATCTTCGTGGCCACCGGCGCGCTGGAGATCGCCGGCTACCGGCCCGAAAAGACCCTGCGCCAGATCACCGCGCAGGGGCTGGCGGATCAGTTCGCGCTCAACGCGATCGGACCGGCGCTGATCCTGCGGCACGCGCCACGGCTTCTGCCGCGCGACCGCCGCGCAGTGTTTGCGGTGCTGTCGGCCCGGGTCGGGTCGATCGGCGACAACCGGATCGGCGGCTGGTACGCCTATCGGGCGGCGAAGGCGGCGCTCAACCAGATCGTGCATACGGGTGCGATCGAACTGGCGCGCACCCATCGGCAGGCGGTCTGCGTCGCCCTGCATCCGGGTACCGTGGCGACACGGTTCACCGAGAAATATGCCGGGCGGCATCCGACCGTCCCGCCCGAGCAGGCCGCCGCCAACCTCTTGTCGGTGATCGACGGGCTGGGGCCCGATCAGACCGGGCGCTTCTTCGACTGGGCCGGGAAGCCCGTGCCGTGGTGAAACCGCAGCTGATCCTGATTCTCGGCGATCAGCTGACGCCGGGGCTGTCGGCGCTGGCCGCCGGTGATCCCGCGCGCGACGTGGTGGTGATGGCCGAGGTTGCGGGCGAGGCCAGCTATGTCCCGCATCACCCGAAGAAGATCGCCTTTCTGTTTGCTGCCATGCGAAAATTTGCGGCGGAGCTGCGCGAAGCGGGGTGGCGCGTGGCCTATTCGCGGCTCGATGGTCCGGACAATGCCGGGTCGATCCCTGGGGAATTGCTGCGCCGCGCCGGCGAGCATGGGGCAGCGGAGGTGATCGCCACCCAGCCGGGCGAGCACCGGCTTCATGCGGTACTCGAAGATCTGCCGCTCAAGACATTGATCCTGAACGACGACCGCTTTCTGTGCAGCCCGGGTGCCTTTGCCGCCTGGGCCAAGGGTCGCAAGGAATTGCGGATGGAGTGGTTCTATCGCGCGATGCGGCGCCAGACCGGCCTGCTGATGGAAGATGGCAAGCCCGAAGGCGGCAAGTGGAACTATGACGCGGAGAACCGCAAACCCGCCAGCGCCAATCTGCTGCGCGCCGGGCCGTTGCGGTTTGACCCCGATGCCGTGACGCAAGAGGTGCTGGACCTGGTGGCCGACCGTTTCGCCGATCGCTTCGGCCGGCTTGAGCCGTTCTGGTTCGCCACCGACCGGGCTGGGGCCGAAGCCGCGCGCGATCATTTTCTGGCCCATGGCCTGCCCGGCTTTGGCGACACCCAGGACGCGATGCTGACTGGCGACCGGTTTCTGAACCACGCCGTCCTGTCGATGTATCTCAATGCCGGGCTTCTGGACCCGCTCGACCTGTGCCGCCGGGCCGAAGCCGAATACCGCGCCGGCCGCGCACCGCTGAACGCGGTCGAGGGCTTCATCCGCCAGATCATCGGCTGGCGCGAATACATCCGCGGGATCTACTTCCTCCAAGGCCCCGGCTACACCGCATCGAACGCCCTTGGCGCCGACCGGCCCCTGCCGGCCTTCTACTGGGGCGCGCCGACCGACATGGCCTGCATCGCCGCCGTCGTCGAACAGACCCGGGACGAGGCCTATGCCCATCACATCCAGCGCCTGATGGTGACCGGCAATTTCGCGCTCCTGGCCGGGCTTGACCCGGCGGCGGTGCATGAATGGTATCTTTCCGTCTATGCGGATGCCTATGAATGGGTCGAGGCGCCGAACACCCTCGGTATGGCGCTATATGCCGATGGGGGCGTGGTGGCCTCGAAACCCTACGCGGCGTCGGGGGCGTATATCGACCGGATGTCGGATTACTGCCGCGGCTGCGCCTATGACGTGAAGGCGAAAACCGGCGACAGGGCCTGTCCGTTCAACCTGCTCTACTGGGATTTCCTGCTCCGCCACCGGCAGCGGTTCCAGTCCAACCCGCGGATGGCGGTGATCTATCGCAACTGGGACCGGATGGCAGAGGACCGCAGGCGCGCGACGCTCGACGGGGCGGCGGCCTTTCTGTCCCGGCTGGACGGCGCACGCCCCCAGAAGTGACGGCGCCAATACCGGCCGCCCGGCGGGGCATCGCCCGCCAGGCCGTTGGCGGGCATCCTGCCTTCATAACGGCCAGAAGACCAGGATCGCGGGCACCGACACCGCCACGATCAGCAACTCCAGCGGCAGCCCCATCCGCCAGTAATCGCCGAACCGATAGCCGCCCGGCCCCAGCACCAGCGTGTTGTTCTTGTGCCCGATCGGGGTCAGGAACGCCGCCGATGCCGCCACCGCGACCGCCATCAGGAACGGGTCGGGCGAGGCGTCCAGCGTCTCGGCCATGGCGATCGCCACCGGGGCGGCGACGATCGCGGTCGCGGTGTTGTTCAGCACATCCGACAACGTCATCGTCACCGCCATCAGCAGGACCAGCACCGCCCAGGCCGGCCAGCCCTGCGCCAGTCCGCTCAGCGCCCCGGCAATCAGCGCGGTCCCCCCCGCGGCATCGAGCGCCGCGCCGAGCGGAATCATCGAGCCGAGCAGAACCACCACCGGCCATTCGATATGATCGTAGACCTCACGCAGCGGCAGGATGCCCGACAGCACATAGGTCACAACGACAAGGCCCAGCGCCACCGGCAGCGCCACCGCGCCCAGGCTGGCCGCCGCGACCGCGGCCGCAAACAGCCCGATGGCGGCCCAGGTCTTGCCATCGGCGGTGACGGAGACGCCCGGCCGGTCGAGCGGCAGCACACCCAGCCAGCCCATCACCCGCGCCTCGTCGCCCTCGGGCAGCAGCAGAAGCAGGATGTCGCCCGCCCGGACCCGTGTCCGGCGCAGCTGTGAGCGCAGGGTCCGGCCCTGCCGCGAGATGCCCAGCAGCAGCGCATTCTGTCGCCAGCCCAGCCCGATCGCCCGCGCGCTGCGCCCGGCGATCCGGGCGCCTTCGGGCACCACCGCCTCGATGAGGGCAAGCCCGCCGCCGGCCGGGTCGCGCGACCCGGTTTCGGCAAAGGCCAGGCCCTGTTCGACGCGCAGCGCCTCCAGCGCCTCGGGGGTGGCCTCGATCATCAGCACGTCGCCGGCGCGCAGCACCGTGCTGCGCGCCATGCCGAACAGCCTCTTGCCGCCCCGCAGCACGCCCAGAATGGTCACATCTGCCGCCTCGGCCGCGGGCTCCAGCTCGGCCACGCGCTGGCCGATCCGGTCCGATCCCTCGGGCACGGTCAGTTCGGCGACATAGGGCGCGATATCGGCCAGCGCCGCGCCCGCGCCCGGGTCGTCGGCAGGTTGCGGGATCAACCGCCAGCCGATGAGCGCGACAAAGGCCAGCCCGGCGATGGCGGCCACCGCACCCACCGGCGCGAAGTCGAACATGGCAAAGGGCTGGCCAAGGGTGTCGCCGCGGATCTGGGCGATGATGATGTTGGGCGGCGTGCCGATCATGGTGGTCAGCCCGCCCAGCAACGATC
>DNSZ01000043.1 GCA_003500165.1 Paracoccaceae bacterium
GCGTCACCCGACGATGTTCGGAACAGGAATGGCCGGCTCTGCGGAGCAACAGCTTGGCAGAACTGCAGGCCGTTGCCACCCATATTCATGACCACGCGATGAGTTCCGAACCGTTGGCCCAATCCATGCGGCGCCCCCACCTGTCTCGGCGTGAACATGAAATTCTGCAATGGGTCGCGGCGGGCAAGTCGCAGCAGGATGTCGGCGATATTCTGTCCATTTCAAGCCGCACGGTCGAGGTTCACCTGCGGTCGATCCGGCACAAGCTGCTGGCCCTGACGACGGCCCAGGCGGTTGGACGCGCGGTCGGTCTGGGGTTGATTTTCCCCAGCTGAGTGCCCGTTCCGGCTATCCAAGGTGCAGCGGCGTTGCGAACGGGAGGCCCTCGACACAGTCCATACGGGATTTCCACAATGGAACGACCGCAGGAACAGCCCCAGTATCCCTGGAACAGCCGTAGCAAGTGGAGGTCACGATGCTGATCGCGGTGGATGCGTTGAACAGGCATTTGTTCCAGCCTTTGCTGGACGATATGTTTCGGTTGCGGGCACGGGTGTTCGGGGATCGCATGGGCTGGCAGGTCAAGATCGAAAACGGGATGGAGATCGATCGGTTCGACCGATTGGATCCCGCATATCTGATCGGTCTGGACGAGGATTTGAACGTGATCTCTTGCGCCAGGCTGTTGCAGACCACCGGCCCGCACATGCTGTCGGATGTCTTCTTCGACATACTCGATGGCGAACCACCGTTGCGCAGCGCAAACGTTTGGGAATCGACGCGATTCTGTGTCGACACCGAACGTCTGAAACGTTCCAACAGCCAAACTACCATTTCCAGAACGACATGCGAATTGATGATCGGCCTGTTCGAATTCTCAAAGAACGCGGGAATCCGAGATATCGTTACGGTCATCGACCCGGTCATGAACCGTGTGCTCAAGCGCTCCGACAATGCTCCATACGGATATGTCGGAAGAACGGTGCCCATGGGACGGGTTTCGGCGATGGCTGCGCTGTTGGATTGCACGGATGAACGCGCACAACGGGTGCGAAACTTCGCCGGCATCCAAGGCGATGTCTTCCTGTCGGATGATGCGGCTCTGGCACGGCTCGCCGCGCGCGCGGTTCAGGTGGCGGCCGACGAAGTTTTGCCGCCCACCATATCGCTTGACGATCTGCGGACCTATTTCGTCGAACAGCTTGAGGCTGCAAAAGACGAAGCCGAGAGGCGCGCGACAGAGCGGTTGATCAATCATCTGGCTGATGGTCTTGGTTCTCGGGAAGAGACGACGCATCCCGCCCCCCGCCGCGCCGGCAAAGACCACGCCGCCTAAGCGCAGCCGGCATCCATCGCCCATGGCTGTGCCTATGGGCGATGGACGCAAAGCCCGATCGTTCAAAACCCGGTCTTGTGGCTCTGATGCTGCCCAAGCCGCCGAGGCGCCTCAAGTCGGGATGATATCCGGCAGGAAGGTGACGATCTGCGGGAAGTAGTACAGCAACAGCAGCCCGACGACCTGAATGATGACGAACGGGATCACCCCGCGATAGATGTCGCCGGTGGTGATGCCCGGCGGCGCGACGCCGCGAAGGTAGAACAGCGCAAAGCCGAAGGGGGGCGTCAGGAAGCTGGTCTGCAGATTCACCGCGATCATGATCGTCACCCATTTCGGGTCGAGTGTGCCGCCATAGATCACCGGCCCCACGATCGGCACGACGATATAGATGATCTCGAGGAAATCGAGCACGAAGCCGAGGATGAACAGCACAACCATCACGATGAGGAAGGCGGTGATCTCGTTGTCGAAGCTGCGCAGCCACTGCTGGATGTAGTGTTCGCCGCCGAACGAGATCAGCGTCAGGTTCAGCACCTGGCTGCCGATCAGGATCGCGAACACCATCGAGGTGACCTTGGCGGTCTCGCGCACCACCGGGCCCAGAACGGTGCGCCGCCACAGCACGAAACAGGCAAAGCCGATCCCGAACAGGGCATACAGATAGGCCGCCTGCGCCACGAGATAGGCCAGCCAGGTCTCGAACCCGGCATCTTCGCGGCCGATCCGAAGGTCGAAATTCACGCCCACCAGGATCATGATCAGGATCGCAAAGGCGCCCTGGACGATGATCTTGCCCGACTGGTCGTTCTCGCGCAGCAGCCGGTAGGCGGCCAGCAGGATCGCGCCGCCCGCCCCCAGCGCGGCCGCCGGCGTCGGGTTGGTGATGCCCCCCAGGATCGAGCCGAGCACCGCAACGATCAGGATCAGGGGCGGAAAGACGACCTTCAGAAGCTCGCTCTGGGCCATCATCGGGATCGCGCCGCGCACGCCCCAGACCACCAGCGCAAGCGGGATCGCCAGGATCAGAAAGCCGGTCCCGGGCGAGCTGAGCGGCCCGATGAACGCGGCATCGGCAAACAGGGCAAGGCCGATGCCGGCCGTCCCGATCGCCAACGGCAAGGGATTGGCCAGCGGTGCCACCCCGCGCGCGATCGAGAACATGATCGCGATCAGCGCCATCGCGGCGGCCAGCCCGGCGCCGATCGGCGGCGCATTGGCGATCGCCGCAGCGGTCCGTTCGGCCACCTCGTCCTCGGTCAGTTGCACCGCCTCGCTCGAAGCGCCGGACGCCGCAATCGCCGCTTGCTGGGCGACGGACGCGTCCCAGGCTGCCTGGCCGTGCAGTTCGATCATGCCATCGCGGCAATCGTCCGAGACATTGGTGCGCAGCGCGGCGCGTTCGGCGCTGGCGGCGTATTCGGCGACCTGGATGGCCTGGCTGCCGACCACGCCGATCTGGCCGAACATGACGGTTGCGGCGACAATGGCCACCGGCACGCCTGCGAACCAGGCCCAGCGCTCGGCCGCGGTGGAGGCCGGGATCGCCCGTTCGGCGCCCTCGATCACCACCGGCGGCGCCTGATCGGGGCGCAACAGCGCAAAACCGAAGGCATAGGCGCCATAAAGACCGGCCAGCAGAATGCCTGGCAACAGCGCGGCCTGAAACAGCGTGCCGACCGACAGCACGGCGGGTTCACCCAGAAAGGTCAGCGCATCGGTGCAGCCGGCCAGCTGGGCGCGGGTTTCCTGCGCGGTCGAATAGAGGTCGCCGACCAACGTGCCCAGCAGCACGATGACGATCGAGGGCGGGATGATCTGGCCCAGCGTGCCCGAGGCCGCGATCACCCCGGTCGACAGCCCCGGCGAATAGTTGTTGCGCAGCATGGTGGGCAGGGCGAGCAGCCCCATGGTGACCACGGTCGCCCCGACAATGCCGGTGGAGGCGGCGAGGAAGGCGCCGACCACGACGATCGACACCGCCAGCCCGCCGGGCAGCGGGCCGAAGATGCGCGCCATGTTGGTCAGCAGATCCTCGGCGATGCGCGAGCGTTCGAGCGTGATGCCCATCAGCACGAACATCGCCACGGCGAGCAGCGTCTCGATCGACTGGCCGGCCAGCACGCGCTCGTTGATGCGGTTGACGATGAAGGACAGGTTGCGGTCGAGCGCGGTTTCCCAGCCCATCGGGAACAGCGCCTCCTCGACTCGCGGCAGGTCCGGGTATCGGAAGACCGAGATCGCCTCGGGCCTGATGCCCTGGCCCAGCAGCACATGATAGGCCTCGCTGCTGCTGTCGATCGCCTGATGGATCAGCAGGCCCGACGAATCGAGCGCGGCAATGATGGCGAAAGAGATCACCCCGGCGCCGCCGATCGCGAAGGCGACCGGAAAGCCCGACAGGATCGACGCGAACAGCGTCAGGAAAACGATGATGAGGCCGATCTCGACCCCGTCCAGACCGAACAGCATGGCTCAGGTGGCTCCCGAGTGAATTTGGTGTTCCAGATCCTCGGCCGTGTCCCCGGTGGTATCCCGGTCGAGATAGCGGTCGGCGCTTTCAGGGCCGGCGCGCAACTCGCTGATCGCCCGCCAGATCACCGCGACGGCCTGCAAAAAGACCAGGGCCGCAAACATCACCAGCAGAATCTTGAACAGGAAATAGGCCGAAAAACCCTGCGGCGCGAAGCCCGTCGTCTCGACATTCCAGCGCAGCACGCGGGCGCGCATCTCGAGCCGTTCGAAGCTGTCCGAGGCCGAAGGCGCCGGCAGGATCAGATGGCGCCACATGAAGAACCAGGCATAGTGCCAGATCAGCAGCATCATCGGCATCATGAAGATCACCGCGCCGATCATGTCGACGATCCGCTTCCAGCGAAAGGACAGGCTGGCATAGAAGATGTCGACCCGCACATGGCCGCCCTGGATGAAGGTGTAGGAAACGCACAGCGCCACCAGCATGGCGTTGTAGAGCTTCAGCCCCTCACCCCACCACGAGACGTCGAAGGTCACCGCAGTGCCCAGCCCGATCGAGATCTGGCTGACCGCAAAGATGCGCTGGACGAACACGATGACGATCTGCTGCAGCACCATGATCAGCCCGGCCCAGGCGGCGACCCGCCCCACCGTGTTGCCGATCCATTCGAGCGTGCGCACCCCGCCCCACATGAAACCGGGCCGCCACAGCCCGATCAGGGTCAGCAGCAGAACCGTGTTGAAGACGGCAAAGAAGAACTCGACCGAGGCGCCGTAATAGACGAAGCGAACGATCGCCGTCGGTTCGGACCAGTCGAGCCAGGCGGACGGATGCGTGATCGCCCAGAGCGTGCTCTGCAGCGCCACCCACATCTGGGTGAAAAACCAGCCTATTGCATCCAGCATGTTCCCCCCGTCGCCCGCCGGTGCTGTGTCGCCCGGTCGTTGTTGTGTTATGGGAAGTCCCGGCCGCGCAAGGCGGCCAGGCGGCGGCCGGCCCCGCGCGGGGCCGGCCCAAAGCGGTTTACATGCCCATCACGCGGTCGCGCTGGCGCATGTATTCGCCATCGGCCTGGCCGTACCAGCCGGCCGATTCCGCGAGCGAGGCGAAGTAGCTGTCGGCGATCTGCTTGTAGATCGGGTCGCTCATGTTCTCTTCGCGCACCTCGGCCGAGGCGCGGCCAAATGCGTCCCACACGTCTTCGGGGAACTGGCGCACCACCACGCCCTCGCTTTGCAGGCGGGCCAGTGCGGCGCCGTTTTCGGCCAGCGACAGCGACAGGTTGTCGGAATAGACGGCGCGGGTCGCGGCTTCGACGATCTTCTGCTGCGCCGGCGTCAGCGATTCCCAGACATCGAGGTTCATGCCCAGCACCAGCGCCGAGCCCGGCTCGTGGAAGCCGGCGGCATAGTAGATGTTGGTGATCTCCTGGAAGCCGAGGCGTTCGTCGGCATAGGGGCCGATCCACTCGGCACCGTCGATCGCACCCGAGGCGAGCGCCTGGTAGATTTCGCCGCCGGGGATGTTCTGTACCGACGCGCCGAGCCGGCCCAGCACCTGGCCGCCCTGGCCCGGCATCCGGAACCGCAGGCCCTGCAGATCGTCGACCGAGTTGATCTCCTTGTTGAACCAGCCGCCCGGCTGCATCGCCGTCTGGCCGCACAGGAAGCTCTTGATGTTGAAGAGCGACGCAAGCTCGGCATGCAGGTCGGCACCGCCCCGGTAGTAGTACCAGTTCGCCAGTTCCTGCGCGGTCATGCCGAAGGGCACCGCGGTGAAGAAGGCGAAAGCGGGGTGCTGGTTGAGGAAGTAGTATTCGGCCGAATGATAGATGTCGGCCTGCCCGGCCGACACCGCATCGAACACCTCGAACGCGCCGACGAGCGAGCCGGCGGGCCGCTTTTCGACGGTCAGCTGACCGTCGGTCATCTGGGTGATGAAATCGGCCGCCATCTGGGCCGCGTCATCGAAAATCGCAAAACCTTCGGGCACCGAGGTGACCATGGTCAGGGTGCGGTTGCCCTGGGCAATGGCCGGAGCGGCCAGCGCGGTCGCAGCCGTGGCCACCCCACCGGCAGCCGACGCGCGCAAGAAAGAACGACGATCCATAGAGTATCCTCCCATGTCATGCCCGCCCGTTCCGGCGGACGGATCGATTTTGATGCCGCGCAGCGTAACGCGGCAAGGCGGGGAAGCAACTAGCCGATGCGACAGCAGGACGCAATCCGCCAAATCGCCCGCGATTTTCCGGTCGTTGCGCGCTGTCTGCCCGGTCCTTGGGCATATGCCAACGAACCGGGCATCGCCGCGCAACGCCGTTGCGCGCCGGGCGCCGCGCCGTTCCCGCGATTGCGGTTGACGCGCGGCCAGCGCAGGCCTACCTTTTCGGGGTCAAGATGGCAGAGGCGACAATGCTCGCAACCCTCGTAATGGTGGATCGACGCGCGACGCGGGGCTGAACGCAAGGCAGCCGAACCGTGACGCGCCCCCGACCGCCATCGGGGGCTTTTTTGTGGGCGGAGGACAAGGATCAGGACCGATGGACGAGATCATGACCGGGGCCGAGATGGTCGTTCAGGCGCTGAAGGACCAGGGCGTCGAGGTGGTGTTCGGCTATCCCGGCGGCGCGGTGCTGCCGATCTATGACGAGATCTTCAAGCAGAACGCGATCCGCCACATCCTGGTGCGCCACGAACAGGGCGCGGTGCACGCCGCCGAGGGCTATGCCCGCTCCACCGGCAAGCCGGGCGTCGTCCTGGTCACCTCGGGGCCCGGCGCGACCAATGCGGTCACCGGGATCACCGACGCGCTGATGGATTCGATCCCGCTGGTCGTCCTGACCGGGCAGGTGCCGACCTTCATGATCGGCAACGACGCCTTTCAGGAGGCCGATACCGTCGGCATCACCCGGCCCTGCACCAAGCACAACTGGCTGGTCAAGGACACCGACCGGGTTGCCGAAACCATCCACGAGGCGTTCCACGTCGCCACCACCGGGCGTCCCGGCCCGGTCGTCGTCGATCTGCCGAAGGATGTGCAGTTCGCCTCGGGCAGCTATGTCCCGCCGTCCCGCGCCCGCACCGGCCATTACGCGCCCCGGGTCAAGGGCGATCCCGAGGCCATCGCGCGCCTTGCCGAGATGATGGAAACGGCCGAACGCCCGATCCTTTATACCGGCGGCGGGGTGATCAATTCGGGCCCCGAGGCGACGCGCCTGTTGCGCGAACTGGCCGCTGCCACCGGTTTCCCGGTGACCTCGACCCTGATGGGGCTGGGCGCCTATCCCGCCTCGGGCGACAGCTGGCTGGGCATGCTGGGGATGCACGGCACCTATGAGGCGAATCTGGCCATGCATGGCTGCGATCTGATGATCAATATCGGCGCCCGGTTCGACGACCGGATCACCGGCCGGATCGCCGATTTCTCGCCGCATTCGCAGAAGGCCCATATCGACATCGATCCGTCCTCGATCAACAAGTCGATCCGTGTCGACGTGCCGATCGTCGGCGATGTCGCCAATGTGCTGGGCGATCTGCTGCGGGTCTGGAAGGAGCGCGGCGGCCGCGTGAACCATGAGGCGCTGACCAGATGGTGGGCCCAGATCGCCGCCTGGAAGGCGGTCGATTGCCTGGCCTACCGACAGTCCGAACGCACGATCAAGCCGCAATATGCGCTGCAGCGGCTGGAGGCGCTGACCAGGGGGCATGACCGCTATGTCTGCACCGAGGTCGGCCAGCACCAGATGTGGGCGGCGCAGTTCATGGGCTTCGAGGAACCGAACCGCTGGATGACGAGCGGAGGGCTTGGCACCATGGGCTATGGGCTGCCGGCCTCGATCGGGGTGCAGATCGCGCATCCCGACGCGCTTGTGATCAATGTCGCGGGCGAAGCCTCCTGGCTGATGAACATGCAGGAAATGGGCACGGCGGTGCAGTTCCGCGCGCCGGTCAAGCAGTTCATCCTGAACAACGAAAGGCTGGGGATGGTGCGTCAGTGGCAGGAATTGCTGCATGGGGAGCGGTATTCGCATAGCTGGTCCGAGGCGCTGCCCGATTTCGTCAAGCTGGCCGAGGCGTTCGGCTGCAAGGGGATCCTCTGTTCCGACCCGGCCGATCTGGATGACGCGATCGCCGAGATGCTGGCCTATGACGGGCCGGTGGTGTTCGACTGCGTGGTCGAGAAGCACGAGAACTGCTTTCCGATGATCCCGTCGGGCGAGCCGCACAACAAGATGCTGCTGGGCGACGACAAGACGCGCGATGCGATCCAGAAAGGCGGCGCGGTGCTGGTATAGGGCGGGGCGTATGCGATCAATTCTCATCGGTCTGGTTTTTCTTTGCACAGGACTGCTTGCGTCCTGTGGCGGCAGCGGTTCGGGCTACGGTCCGGAAGAACGCGCAGCCTATGCGCCGATCATCGAATCTCCCGAAAGCATGGCCGCGTTCTACGGCGGTGCGACCTACAAATCCTACAGCCGCGCCCATGGAACGCAGATCGAATACCTGGCATCGAATGGGCGGGCCTATCTTTGGTATCCCGGCAACACGCGGGTCGTCCCCGGGCGCTGGAAGACCGACCAGGACCCGGCAGGCAACGTGCTGATGTGCTTTCGGTATGGCGCAAACACATACAATCCGGTCACGCGCAGGGGCGGCGGCGACTGGGAGTGCCAATCGGGGATCGCCCACACACTCATGGCGGGCGAGGTGCGGGACGGCGATCCGCTCGGTCTGGCATCGGGCCAAATCCCGTTCGTGTTGCCCCGCGGTGACGACATCGGCATTGAGGCGGCAATGGCGCGCGCCGGAAAATCGCAGGCCATTAATCCCGACAAGGCAACCTGGCGTCCGTTTCCGATCTGACCCAAATCGCCGCGCAAGCCGCGAAGGGGGTGCGGGTATGATTGCCGACAGCCCTGCCGTGCCGTGGAATATCCCAACGGTCATTGGCCTTGGCTGTTATCCGCCTCCCCGCCCCACCACCACCTTTATCCTATCCCATTGGTAAGATTGGTGGCCCAGGCCGGGCGGCGGACCTGGCGCGATGAGTCACGTTCATTGCAGTTTGGTATCAGCGATCGGGACCGATCTGCACCACCACCTTGCCGCGCGCCTTGCGATCGCGCAGCAGCGCCAGCGCCTCGGCCGTCCGTTCAAGCGGCAGCACATCGCCGACCGGCGGATGCAGCCGCCCTGCCGCGTACCAGTCGAGCAGGGTTCGCAACGACCCGGTCAGCACGTCGGGGCGAAACCGCAGATAACCGCCCCAGTAAAGGCCGATCACGGTCAGGTTCTTGACCAGCAGCAGGTTGGCCGGGATTTGCGGCACCTGGCCGCTGGCAAAGCCGATCGGGATCAGCCGTGCCTCGGGATTGGCCGCACGCAGCGCGGCATCGAACAGCGCGCCGCCGACGGCATCATAGACCACATCGGCGCCGCCCGCTGCCTTGACGGCCTCGCGCAAAT
>DNSZ01000041.1:0-10759 GCA_003500165.1 Paracoccaceae bacterium
ACGGCTCGTTGATGGTGACGTTCTTGATCCCCGTGGCGCGATCGCTTGCCACGATATCCTCGACGGCATCGATCATCAGGAACGGATAGCGATGCGGGATCAACCGCTGGATCTCGACGATACCGACACGCTGCGGAAGATCGGAGGACTGCGACATGCCAGATACCCTGTAGCCTGCGGGAGCGGGACACCCCAGTGCCTAGCAACGCCCCGNNCCGGGCGCGCGCCCGGGAGCGCGCCCGCCGCCCATCATGCGGCGCATCCGGTTCGGCCTGGCGCTGGCGCCATGCGTCACACACATGGCGCCGTGCCATCAGGGTTGCACCAGACCCGGGATGTCCGGGCCGACGGGTGCCGGCCGGCCCGACATGTCACCTGCGTCCAGCGTCCCGTCCTGCCCATCGATGCCGGGAACCGGGGCGACCCCCGCGGCGGCATCGATCAGGCTGATCATCTCGGGCAAAGCTGCGGCGTCATCGGCGCCGTCGCCCAGCACCGCGTCGATGCGCGCGATGGCCGGATCGGTGAGGTCAAGCTCCGGAAGCGCCAGCAGGACACTGCGCTCGTCCAGCAAGACACTTGCGCCGGCCTCGGCCATCAACGAACGCAGAACGGGTTGCGCGGCGCGCAGGAAGCGCCGCTCCTCGGCTGCCGCCCAGTCTTCCAGCGCGCGCTGACGGCGAAGCTGCGCCTCGCGGATTTGCACCACCTTGGTGTCGAAGGCGCTGGCCAGTGCGCGAAACGCGGCCGGCTCGCTTTCCGCCCGGCGCTGGGTCAGCGACAGTTCCTCGGCTTCCAGCATCGCCGTGACGGTGGCGTTTTCCTCCCGGATCGCCGCCGCCCGCGCCTCGAGCATGGCCAGCACCCGGGCGGCGAAGCGCGACTCGGTATAAAGCCGGCGGCGGTTGACGGTGCGCAGCCCCGCCGATGGTTGGGCCGGCGCCACGACCGGACCGGCACCGCAGACGAGCGCCAGCAGGCCAACGATGACCGCGCGGCGCCGCATCGCCTAGAACTGCGTCGCGATCGTGAAGTCGAAGTTGCGGGTGGTGTCGTAGGGCTTAACCTGGATGGGCGTCGTGAAGTTGAAGCGCAACGGCCCCAGGAAGGTGTCCCAGTAGATCGCGAAGCCTGCGGTCTGGCGCCAGTGCAGGCCGTCGTCAACCGGAACGCCATCCGCTCCGATCTTATTGTCCAGCCCCCAGACCGATCCGATGTCATAGAACAGGCCGCCGGAGATGCCGTATTCCTCGGGCAGACCGAGCGGGAAGTCGACCTCGAAGCGGGCGACGGCGAAGTAGTTGCCGCCCAGCGTATCCTGGTTCACCGAAGCGAGGTCGCGCGGGCCAAGGCCGCGCGGCTCGAACCCGCGCATCTGCCGGGTCGACAGAAAATAGCGCTCGGTAAGGCGTGAATCCTCGGAGAAGCTGTTGAGCGACCCGGCCTCGAATGTCGCGCGCAGCGCGATATCTTCGTTCCGCAAGCGCCGTTCGGCCCCGAACAGAGCGGTCGTGCGGATATAGGTCTCGTCGCCGCCCAGCCCGGCGAAGCCCTGCGCAAACTCGATAACAACCCCCGCATTCGGGTCGAGCCCCCGGCGCCGTGTGTCATAGCTGTAGGTGTAGCCCACCAGACTGGTGACCCGGCTGCCGTCGTCGGCCTGGATGATCGGCGAGGAATTGTCACTGACTTTGCTCACGGAGTCGTTGGACAGCCGGTAGCGCAGATTGAGCCGGCTGAACTCGCCCAGCGGGAACTCGAGATAGGGCGTGAATCCCAGCCGGCTGGTGTCGTAATTCGCGTTCACATCCGTCGAGGTGGAGTTGTAGTAGATCGACCCGCCCAGCGTCAGGTCGCGGTCGAGAAAGGCCGGCTCGGCCCAGGAGAGGACGGAGTTGTTGTCGGTAGAGCTGGTGTCGAAGCGAAAGCGGAAGGACTGGCCGCGCCCCAGGAAGTTGCGTTCCGAGAAACCGATGGCCAGACCCAGGCCAAGGTCGGTGGAATAGTTCAGGCCGAAATCGACCTGGCCGGTTGGCTGTTCCACCACATCGACATCGACGATCACCGTTTCGGGCCGGGTGCCCTCGCGTGCGTTGACCTCGGCGGTTTCGAAAAAGCCGAGCGCCCGGATCCGCGCTGCGGCCTGGCGGATTTCGCGCGGGTTGAACGGGTCGCCCTCGACGACCCGGAACTGGTTGCGGATTACCCGGTCGAGCGTCGTCGTGTTGCCTTCGATATCGATGCGCTCGATGAAGATACGCTCGCCTTCGACGATCTGGAATTCGACATCGAGCGTGCGCTCGGCGTCGTTGCGGGTGATCACCGGATCGACCCGGATGAAGTCCCGGCCCTCCTGGATCGCCAGCCTTTCAAGCCGCGCGATGGTCTCGTCGATCAGCAACGGCGAATAGATCATCCCGGGCCTGATCCGGATTTCGTCGCCATAGGCGCGCGGGTTGATGCCGGGCAGGGCGCTGCCGATCGAGATCGTGCCGAGGCGAAACTGCTGACCCTCGCGAAGGTTGAAGACAAGGAAGAAGGCGTCGCGGTTTTCGGCCAGCTCGCTGGCGACCGAAAGCACCTCGAAGTCGATATAGCCCCGCGCGTTGTAGAAATCGGTCAGCAACTGGATGTCGAAGTCGATCCGGTCGGCAACGAAGGTGTCGCGCCGGATGATCGAGCGCAACAGGCCGGCCTGCTTGGTCTGCAGGATCCGCCGCAGCCGGTATTCGGAAAAGCTGCGATTGCCGACAAAGCTGATCCGCTCGATCTCCACCGGGCGGCCCTCGCGCACCTCGAACACCAGATCGACCCGGTTGTCCGGGCGGCGGATGATCACCGGCCGCACCTCGGCCGAATAGCGTCCCGATTCGGCATAGGCGCGCGCCAGGATCGCGGCATCCGCCTCGGCCGTTGCAGGCGAGTAGACCCGCCTTGGCTGCGAGGTGATCACCGCGCGCAAGGTATCGTCGTCGATCCGGCGGTTGCCCTCGAACGAGATGATGTTGATCGTGGGGTATTCCCGCACCCGGATCAGCAGCTGCGCGCCTTGCGGAATGACCTCCACCTCTTCGAACAGGCCGGTATCGAGAATCCGCTGATAGGCGTCGTTGACGGCGCCCGGCCCGACCGGTTCGCCCGGGGCGAGGCCGGCATAGGTCAGGATCGTCGCGGATTCGATCCGCTGGTTGCCTTCGACGGTGAACTGGGTGAACCGGAAATCCTGCGCCTGGCCGGGGCTGCCGGCAACGGTCAGAAGGCAAAGGAGAACGGCCATTCCGGCCGCGCCGGCACGCAAGGTCGCAACAAAGCGGCGCGCAAGGGCGCCGACGGTCCGTGGCATGGCAGCTGCCCCCTGGCCTGACTCACGCGACTTTGTTAAGCGCGCCTCACGGCGTTGTCAAAACCGTGTCGCAGGCCTGCGGATCACGGGCAGAACAGGTCGTTCGACACGGCGAATACCATCAGCGTCAGAATCGCCGCGAGCCCCAGCGCGGTCAGCAGCTGATAGACCCGGGGCGGCGGCGGACGGCCGCGCAGCGCCTCATAGCCATAGAACACCAGATGCCCACCATCGAGCACCGGGATCGGGAACAGATTGACCAGCCCGATCGCCGTGGACAGCACCGCAATCAGCCAGATGAAATCGCCCAGACCCTGCTGCGCGGCAGCGCCCGACAATTCGGCAATGCCGATCGGGCCCTGCAGATTGCACGAGCTGATCGCGCCGGTGACGATGTGCCACACGCCGTCGAGGCTCATCGTGACGATGCTCCAGGTCTGGTTCATGCCCATCCACAGGGCGCGCAGCGGGCCGGGCGTGTCGGTCGCAGGGTCGAAGAAGGACTGTGCGGCGATGCCGATCAGCGGGCGCTGTTCCCAGCCATCGCCGGCGGGAATGTCCTGCATCCGCGGTGTCAGGGTCACCGTCTCGGCCGCGCCGTCGCGCCACACCGTCAGATCGACCGACGCACCCTGTGCGCCGGACGCGGCGACGGTTTCCTGCAACTGGGCAAAGCTGCCGATCGGGGTGCCGTCGATGGCGCTGATCACATCCCCGCGGCGCAGCCCGGCAGCGTCGGCGGGGGCGCCGGGCTGGACCGTATCGATCACCGGCAGGCGCGGATTCGGGCCTGTCACCATGAGCCGGTCGCCACCGCGGTCGATGGCATAGGTCACCTCGGCGTCCGTCCCGAAATCGCCGAACATCAGCGTCTCGAGATCGGGCGTCGCCACACCGGCGGCCGAGATCACCCGGTCGCCGGGTTGCAGCTCGTTCGCGATCGCCGAGGGGACCGGGCGCATCTCGTCGATGATGGGGGCGTCGCGCGCGACCCCGATCACCATGAAGATGCCCGCAAAGACGATGATCGACATCAGGAAGTTGAAGGCCGGGCCGGCGGCGACGGTCGCCGTGCGCGCCCAGAGCGGGGCGGCCGCCAGCGTGGCGCGGCGCTCGGTCTCGGACATCTCGGCAATCGCCGCGTCGTCCTTGTCGCTGCCGGGCCCCGCATCGCCCTTGAACCGGACGAACCCGCCCAGCGGCAGCGCGGCGATCTGCCATTGGGTGCCGCGTTTGTCGTGCCATTTCACCAGGACCGGGCCAAAGCCCAGCGAGAATGCCTCGGCATGGATGCCCGACCAGCGCGCCACGATATAGTGGCCGTATTCATGCACGAAGACGATGATCGACAGCGCCACGACAAAGGCCGCGATGGTGATCAGCGTGCCGCCGGTGGCGGCGGCAAAGCTCAGAATATCCACGTATCCCCCGTGTCAGCCGGCGCGTGCGGCGGCCGCTTGCCTGGTGCGCTGGCGGGACAGATGGTCCACCACCCGCACGTTATCAAGGCTTGCGGGCGATTCCCCCAGCGCCCCTTCGGCCCACAGCCCATCGAGCACCGTCTCGACCAGCGCGGCCATGTCCAGAAACCCGACCGCGCCCGCGATGAACAGATCGAGCGCGGTTTCCTTGGCGCCGTTGAACGCCGCGCCCGACAGCCCGCCGGCCTCCATCACCGCGCGCGACAGCCTGAGCGCGGGGAACCTTTCGGGATCGGGCGCCTCGAATTCGAGCCGGGCAAGCGCCGGCAGGTCGAGCCGCGCCACCGGCACCGGGCCGCGCGCGGGGTGATGCAGCGCAAAGCCGATGGCGTGGCGCATGTCGGCCGGGCCCAGATGCGCCATCAGCCCGCCATCGGCAAAGCCGACCATCGCATGCACGATGGATTGGGGGTGCACCACGACCTCGATCTGGTCGGGCGCGAAGCCGAAGAATTCCCTTGCCTCGATCAGTTCCATCGCCTTGTTGAACAAAGACGCCGAATCGACCGAAATCCGCTGGCCCATCGACCAGCTGGGATGGGCCGCGGCCTCGGCCAGGGTTGCCCGCGCCATGCGCTCGCGCGGCCAGGTGCGGAACGGCCCGCCCGAGGCGGTGATGATCACCCGCTCCACCGCCGACCGGTTCTCGCCCATCAGCGCCTGGAAGATCGCCGAATGCTCGGAATCGACGGGCAGGATCGTGGCGCCGTGGCGGGCCGCCTCGGCCAGCACCAGGGGACCGGCGCAGACCAGGCTTTCCTTGTTCGCCAGCGCCAGCGTGGCGCCCTGGCGCAAGGCGGCCAGCCCCGGTTCCAGCCCGGCCGCGCCGACGATTGCCGACATCACCCAGTCGGCGGGGCGGCTTGCCGCCTCGATCACCGCGGCACGGCCGGCGGCGGCCGCGATGCCGGTGCCGGCCAGCGCCGCGCGCAGCGCCTCCAGCCGGTCCTCATGGGCGGTCACGGCCAGTTCGGCGCCCAGCCGTTTCGCCTGTTCGGCCAGCAGCGCGATGTTGCCCGCGCCGGTCAGCGCGACGGTCGACAGATCGTCGGCGCGCGCCACCAGATCGACCGTGTTCCGCCCGATCGAGCCGGTGGCGCCCAGGATCGTGACACGCCGCACCGGCCTACATTCCCGGCATCAGATCGGCCGAACGCAGGGCCACCATGAAGAGGCCCGCCCCCATCATCCCGTCGAACCGGTCCATTACCCCGCCATGGCCCGGCAACAGGCCCGACGCGTCCTTGATCCCGGCGGCGCGCTTGGCCGCGCTTTCGACCAGATCGCCCGCCTGCGCGGCCATCGCGGCGAACAGCGACAAGGGCAGCAACACCCAGCCCGCCCCGGTCGGCCCGGCAAAGGCGGCACCGACGGCGACCGCACCGGCCCAGCCGGCCAGCGTGCCCGACCAGGTCTTCTTGGGGCTGACCACCGGCCACAGCTTTGGCCCGCCGATCAGCCGCCCGGCAAAATAGCCCAGGATGTCGACCGCCACCACGACGGCGGCGAACCAGTACATCCAGACCACCCCATCGCTGACCCGCAGCCGGATGATCCCCAGCGAGGCGAGCAGGATCGCCGCCACCCACAGCGCGGCCGCCAGGCGCCGCGGCGGCGTCAGCCAGGCCGCCAGCAGCGCCGCCGCGCCGATCACCAGCATCCACGAGAGCTCGATATTGCCGGCCAGGATCAGCGCCGCCAGGACCGCGCCGGCCAGCGCGATGGCGGCATCGGGGCGCGGCGGATCGGCCAGCATGCGGTGCGCCTCCCACATCATGCCGGCCCCGATCGCCCCGACCAGCAGGGTAAAGGCAACGCCGCCGGCCTCAATCACCAGAACGCAGATCAGCGCGATGACGGCGCCGGAGACGGTGCGGACGGTCAGGTCGGAAAATCGGCCGCCGGGCGCTGTCATCCGGGGGCCGCGCCAAAGCGCCGGTCGCGGCCGGCGAAACGGCCCACGCAGGCGGCGAAATCGGCCGTCGTGAAATCCGGCCACAGCGTGTCGATGAAATCGTATTCGGCATAGGCCGATTGCCACAGCAGGAAGTTGGAGATCCGCGCCTCGCCGCTGGTGCGAATCACCAGATCGGGATCGGGCAGGACATGGGTGTCGAGAAACCGCGCCAGGGTTTCGGCATCCACCGCCTCGGGGTCGAGCCGGCCGGCCGCGACCTCGCGCGCCAGCCGCCTGGTGGCGCGGGCGACCTCGTCGCGACCGCCATAGTTCAGCGCCACGGTCAGGTTGACGACGCTGTTGCCCGCGGTCATCGCCTCGAGTTCGTCCATCATCGCCACCAAGGCGGGTTCCAGGCGGATGCGGTCGCCGATGAACCGCACGCGCACGCCTTCCCTGACCAGACCGCGCGCCTCGGCCCGGATATAGCGGCGAAACAGCGTCATCAGCCCCGACACCTCGGCCTGGGTCCGTTTCCAGTTCTCGGTCGAAAAGGCAAAGATCGTCAGATGGGTGACGCCCAGATCGGGGCAGGCGCGGACGATTTCCTTGACCCGGCGGGCCCCGGCCTGGTGGCCGAACAGCCGCGGCCGGCCGCGCTGCTGCGCCCAGCGGCCATTGCCGTCCATGATGATGGCAACATGGCGCGGGCCGTGGGTGGGCGGCGCGGTTTTTGGCGCAATCGTCATCGGTCTGTCCTGCTTCGTTGTTGTGCCTTGCCGGCCGCTTCGGACCGATGCCTTCGTTTAGGCCGGCGCGCCCGCCCGGGCAACCGCAGCGGCGGCCAACCGCCTAGACCTGCATGATCTCCTGCTGCTTGTGGTCGAGCGCCGCGTCGATCGCGGCGATTTCGGCGTCGGTCAGGGCCTGGATCTCGTCCTGCCAGATCTTCTGGTCGTCCTCGCCCATGCCGGCGGCCCTGGCCTTCTTGATCTGGTCCATCCCGTCGCGGCGGACATTGCGGATCGCCACCCGGGCCTGTTCGGCGTATTGCGCGGCGACGCGGGTCAGTTCGCGGCGGCGCTCCTCGTTCAGTTCGGGGATCGGCAGGCGGATCGTGGTGCCGTCGATCACCGGGTTGATGCCCAGCCCGGAGTTCCGGATGCCCTTTTCGACCGCGCCGACCAGCCCCTTGTCCCAGACGCTGACGGTCAGCATGCGCGGCTCGGGCACGTTCACCGTACCGCACTGGTTGAGCGGCATGGTTGTACCATAGGCCTCGACGGTCACGGTATCGAGCATCGAGGACGAGGCGCGCCCGGTCCTGAGCGAGGCGAATTCGTGGCGCAGCGCGGTCATCGCGCCATCCATCCGGCGTTTCAGATCGTCAAGGTCGGGTTCCGCATACTCCTCCGACATGGGCCTTCTGTCCTTCTCCTTTGTCCCGGGCAAAGGCGTCTCTAGCGCGGCGTCCGGGCGATGTATAGCGGCGGCGCTACCGCACTGTGGTGTGCGGCCCCTGGCCGTCGAGAACGCCGGCAAAGCCGCCGGGATCGTTCAGCGAAAAGACGATGATCGGCATGTCGTTGTCGCGGGCCAGCGCGATGGCCGAGGCATCCATCACCTTCAGGTGGCGGCGCAGGACCTCGTCATAACTGACCGTTTCGAAACGCTTTGCATCGGGGTTCTTCGCCGGATCGCTGTCATAGACCCCGTCCACCTTGGTGCCCTTGAAGATCGCCTCGCAGGCCATTTCGCTGGCGCGCAGCGTCGCCGCGGTGTCGGTGGTGAAATACGGGTTGCCGGTGCCCGCGGCAAAGATGCAGACGCGGCCCTTTTCCAGATGCCGGACCGCGCGGCGGCGGATGTAGGGCTCGCAGATCTGGTCCATCGGAATGGCCGAGATCACGCGGGTAAAGACGCCCAGCGCCTCGAGCGCGGCCTGCATCGCCAGCGCGTTCATCACGGTCGCCAGCATCCCCATATAGTCGGCCGTGGTGCGCTCCATCCCCTGGGCCGAGCCCTGCAGACCGCGAAAGATGTTGCCGCCGCCGATCACCATGCAAAGCTCGACGCCGCGCGCGCGCACCGCCTGGACCTGCCCGGCGATCCGCTCGACCGTGGGCGGATGCAGGCCATAGCCCTGATCGCCCATCAGCGCCTCGCCCGAGATTTTCAGCATCACCCGGCGATAGCGGGGCGGCGGCGTCTCGTTCCGATCCGGCATCGCGCCCCTCCATCTTGGCCCGGGCGGCAACCTGTCGCAAAAGACCCAGGTGAGCAATCCCGAACCGACCCCGATTGGCGCCTTCGACCCGGCCGCGCTGGACCCCGCACGGCCGGTGCTGATTGCTGGCCCGACAGCCTCGGGCAAGTCGGCATTGGCACGGGCCGTGGCAGAAGCCGGCGGCGGGGTGATCGTCAATGCCGACGCGCTGAAGGTCTATGGCTGCTGGCGGGTCCTGACGGCACGCCCCACCGCAAGCGAGGAAGCCGGGTTTCGCCATGCGCTCTATGGCCATGTGCCCTGCGAGCGGCCCTATTCGGTCGGCGACTGGCTGCGCGACGTCCGCGACGTCGCCCGCAGGGCGGAGGAGCGGCTGATCGTCGTCGGCGGCACCGGGCTCTATTTTCGCGCCCTGACCGAGGGGCTGGCCGACATCCCGCCGGTGCCCGCGGCGATCCGCGCCGAAGCCGAAGCCCGCCTGGCTGGCGATGGCGCCGCCGCGCTGCTGGCCGAGCTTGACCGCGAAACCGCCGCCCGCATCGATTGCCGCAACCCGGTGCGGGTGCGGCGGGCCTGGGAGGTGCTGCAGGCCACCGGGCGCGGGCTGGCCGAGTGGCAGGACGCCACCGCGGCGCCGCTGCTGCCGCTGGCCGAGGCCCAGCCGCTGCTGATCGAGGCCGGGCGCGACGGGCTGGCCGCCCGGATCGCGGCGCGGTTCCACGCCATGCTCAAGGCCGGCGCCCTGGCCGAGGTCGCGGCCAACCGCGACGTGCTGGCCCGCGGNNTGGTTCCGGGCACGGATGGCCGGCTGGCGGCTCCTGGCGACGCCCCAGGCGGGGCGCGCCCGGGCCCTTGGTTGACGCCGCGGCCCATTCATGTGTTGATAGGGGACAGCCCGGTTTTCCCGCCCGCAGAAGGGCGGCGCAGCTATGCCCCACAACCGGGCCAACCATTCACCCTGACTGTTCCATGCCGTAGGAGTACGCCTGCCGATGTCGCATCATATGCCCACCGACCCGCCCTTGCATCCCGCCATCCCGCTCTATGCCCGCGAAGTCGCGGCCGGCGAGATGGACCGGCGCGAATTCCTGTCGCGCGCCACGGCGCTCGGCGCCAGCGCCGCGGTCGCCTATGCGGCGCTTGGCGCGGCGATGCCCGCGGCCGCCCAGGACGCCGCGCGGCCGCAGATGGGCGGCACCCTGCGCATCCAGATGAACTGCCGCGAGTTGAAGGACCCGCGCACCTATGACTGGCCGGAACTTGCCAACGAGACCCGCGGCATCACCGAATACCTGGTGGAGGTGCGCCGCGACGGGACCCTGGCGGGCGTGCTGCTGGAAAGCTGGTCGGCCAATGACGACGCCACCGAATACACGCTGAACGTCCGCCGCGGCGTGAAGTGGAACAATGGCGACGATTTCACCGCCGAGGATGTGGCGGCCAACATCGCCGGCTGGTGCGATGCCTCGGTCGAGGGCAACTCGATGGCCAACCGGATGGCCGCCCTGATGGTTGACGGCGCCGCCGCGCCCGGTGCGATCGAGGTCGCGGGCAGCCATACCGTGGTGCTGCGCACCCAGTCGCCGGACGGCACGCTGATGTTCGGCATGGGCGACTATCCCGCAGCCATCCAGCATTGCGACCTGATCGGCACCTCGGTGCTCGACCATGGGGTCGGCACCGGGGCCTACATGTTCGACGAGTTCAAGGTCGGCGAAAAGGTCGTGCTGGTGCGAAACCCCGATCACACCTATTGGGGCGAGGCGTTTCTCGACCGTGTCGAGTTCCTCGATTACGGCACCGATCCGGCC
>DNSZ01000041.1:10925-11413 GCA_003500165.1 Paracoccaceae bacterium
GTCGACGACAATTTCATCAAGGCCACGACCGATGGCGTCGCGGCCCAGCTGCGCGACGCCGGCTTTGCGGTGCGCCGCACGGTGCTGCCCGGCGCGACCTACTGGAACAACTGGCTGGGCTATCCGTTCTCGTCGACCAATTGGGGGCATCGCGAAACCGGCATCCAGCTTCTGAACCTGGCCTACAATTCGCAGGCGACCTGGAACGAATCCGGCTTCCGCTCGGCCGAATTCGACGCGCTTCTGGCCCAGGCCTCGGCGATCGCCGACAGCGTTGCGCGCCGCGAGGTCATGGCCAGTCTGCAGGGCATGATGGTCGAGCAGGGCGTGGCGATCTTCCCCTACTGGCGGTCGCTCTATAACAGCCATCGCGAGGGTGTGATCGGGTCGAACATCCACCCGAAATTCGAGATCAACATCCATCGCCTGGGCTGGGCATGAACTCGGCGGGCCGCGTCCATCGGGGCGCGGCTCGTCGTTTTTTGAAC
>DNSZ01000217.1 GCA_003500165.1 Paracoccaceae bacterium
GGCGGCGAACGGTCATTCTCAATGACCGTTGGTATCAGGCGCCGCGATAGCTGAGCAGCAGCGCCGACACGTCGTCGGGGAAATCCGCGCCGCCGGCATGGTCGGCCAACTCCCACAGCAGGGTCGACAAGAGCTCGGGCCCGTCGAGATCGCGGTGCTCGCCGATCAGCCGCTCGAGCCCCGGATCGCCCAGCAAGCCGCCGCCCGGACCGGGGCATTCGGTGACGCCGTCGGAATGGACCAGCAGCCGGTCCCCGGGGGCAAGCGCGATCGTCTCGGTTTGCCAGGCGGCGTCCGCCAGCAGACCGACCGGCAGACCGCCCGATCCGACGAACCGCATCGGCCCCTTGCCGCGGATCAGCAGCGGGTGCGGGTGCCCGGCCTGGACATAGGTCAGCCGCCCGGTGTCCAGGTCGAACTCGCCCAGCCACAGCGTCACATAGCGGTCTTCGGCCAATTCGCGCAGCAGCACCCGGTTGAGGCGGACGACCGCCTCGTCCAGCGGGTGCGGCGCGAAACGGCCCGGCCCCAGCTTTGTCAGGGCAATGTTCTGGTCCGGCGCCGCGGCGCTGAACAGGCCGGCGACCCGGGCGGTGATCATCGCCGAGGCCACGCCATGGCCCGCGACGTCGAGCGCGAAAAGCCCGATCCGCCCGGCATCGATCGGGTAGTGACCGACCAGATCGCCGCCGACATGACCCGACGAGCGCAGCAGCACCGAAACCCGGGCCGCGCCAAGATCGTGATCGGCTTCGGGCAGCAGCGAATGCTGCAACAGCCTGGCCGCGTCCAGATCGCGTTCGAGCGCGTCATACAGCGTGCGGATCTCGGCCAGCTGCGCGTTCACCGTCCGGTTTTGCGCCACCAGTTCGCGTTGCATCGACAGAATGCGTTCACCGGCCGCGATGCGGGCCCGAAGCTCACCCCAGCTGACCGGTTTGGTCAGGAAGTCGTCGGCGCCGGCATCAAGGCCATGGGCGATATCCTCGGCGCCGCTCTTCGATGTCAGCAGGATGAAATAGACATAGGCCTCGCTCGGTTCGGTGCGCACCGCGCGGCAGAATTCCGGCCCGGTCATGCCCGGCATCATCCAGTCGCTGATGATCAGGTCGATGCCGCCCTGGCGCATGATCGCCAGCGCGGCCTCGCCGGTGTCGGCTTCGGCCACCTGATACCCTGCGCGGGTCAGAGGCCCGGCCAGGATGCGCCGCTGCATCGGGCTGTCATCGGCGACAAGGACCCGGCGGATCGTCGATTGGGATGCACCGCCATCCGGCAGCGGGCAAGGGCGAGGAGAGGGCGAGTCGGTCATGGCGGGCGTTGTGCGCGCCATCGGATAACAACGGATGAAACTTCGAATGCGTTGTATCGGACCGGCCCCGGGTACCGGGCGTTAACGCCTGGCATGGCAAGACGCTGCGCCATGCGACTGCAAGCGGGAGGCCGGACGATGATCGACTGGGATCGGGTGCGCGAATTATGGGCCGATATGGGCCCCGAGGATTTCACCGAGGTGGCCGATCTGTTCGCGGCCGAGGTCGAGGCGGCGCTTGGCGCGCTCGACCCTGCGGCGCCGGCCGAGGATTTCGCGCGCCAGCTTCATGCGCTGAAGGGCAGCGCGCTGAATCTGGGATTCGCCGCGCTCGCGACCCGCTGTGCGGAGGGCGAGGCGCAGGCCGCCGCGGGCGAGGTCGCCTCGGTCTCGGTGCCCGAACTGCGCAAGCTCTACAAGGCGTCCCACATCGCCTTTGCCTCTGGCATGGCCGGTCAGTGAGACTGCGGATCGCGGCGGCCGCTCCTCCGCCCTGCGGGCGACGTCGCGGCCCAGAGCGCGCTAGCCGGGGTCGCCCTTGCGCCGCGGGGCTGCCACCACCCCGATTTCGGCAAGTGCGTCGTCGATCGGGCTGGTCGGGCCCTGTGCCGCCTTCAATGCCTCGAAACGGGCGCGCAGCGCGGTTTTCCCGGCCGGGTCGGCATCGGTGAAGGGCCGGTCCTGAAGACCCAGAACGAGCGCCTGAAACGCCATGAAATGCGGTCGTGTGCCCGCCGCCAGCAACCTGGCATAGGCCGCCTCGGCGCCCAGCTGGCGGATCTCCTGGGCGGTCTCGATCCCTGCCCGGGCAAAGGCCGCCGCCATCGCCGGGCCCAGATTGCGAATCGTGTCGACGGGGGCAGTCATGGCAGAATGATGGGCGTTCGGTCGCCCTGAACGAAGCGGCGGAGGACAGCCGGGTAGAGCCGGTGCTCCCTCTCCAGCACCCGCGCGGCGAGCGTATCGGGCGTGTCGCCCGGCTTCACGGGCACCCGGGCCTCGCCCAGAATCGGGCCCGAATCGAGATCGGCGGTGACCTCGTGCACGGTGCAACCGGCCTCGGCGTCGCCGGCGGCCAGCGCCCGGGCATGGGTGTCGAGGCCGGGGTATTTCGGCAACAGCGACGGGTGGATGTTCAGAATGCGGCCGGCCCAGCGGGTGACGAACCCAGGCGTCAGCACCCGCATGAAGCCCGCCAGGCAGATGACCTCGACCGCGGCCTTCTCCAGTTCGGCGGTCAGCGCCGTCTCGAAACCCGCCCGGTCCGGAAAGGCGCGGTGGTCGACCACGGCGATCGGGATGCCCCGGGCGCGGGCCTTGTCCAGCCCGCCCGCTCCCGGCCGATGCGACAGCACGAGGACCGGCCGCGCCGGGTGGTCGCCGGTCATCGAATCGGCCAGTGCCACCATGTTCGACCCGCCGCCGCCGATCAGGATGGCGACCCGTTTCACCCCGGCATGCCCCGGTATCTGACCCCGTCGCCCTGCGTCACCGTGCCGATGCGCATTACGGTCTCGCCCGCATCGGTCAGGGCGGCGGACAGCCGGTCTGCCTCGGCGGGGCCGGTCACAACCACCATCCCGATCCCGCAATTGAAGGTGCGCAGCATGTCGGATTGCGCGATGCCGCCGGTTTCCTGCAGCCAGCCGAACACCGGCGGCATGGCCCAGCTGGTCAGATCGATCTCCGCCGCCAGCCCAGCCGGCAGGACGCGCGGCAGGTTCTCGGTCAGCCCGCCGCCGGTGATATGGGCGAGCGCATGGACCCCGCCCGCCCGGATTGCGGCCAGCGCGGCGGGGACATAGATGCGGGTCGGTTCCAGCAGGGCCGCACCCAGCGGGCCGGGGCCGAACGGGCAAGGCGCGTCCCAGCCCAGCCCGGCGCGCTCCACCACCCGGCGGACCAGCGAATAGCCGTTCGAATGCACCCCCGAGGAACCAAGTCCCAAGAGAACATCGCCCGCCGCGACATCGCGGGGCAGGGCGCCGCCCCGCTCCATCGCGCCGACGGCAAAGCCGGCAAGGTCGAAATCGCCCGGGGCATACAGGCCCGGCATCTCGGCCGTCTCGCCGCCGATCAGCGCGCATCGCGCCTGCCGGCAGCCCGCGGCGATGCCTTCGACCACCTGCGCGGCTTCTGGCACGGCGAGCTTTCCGGTGGCGAAATAGTCGAGGAAGAACAGCGGCTCGGCGCCCTGGCAGACAAGGTCGTTGACGCACATGGCAACAAGGTCGATGCCGACGGTCGAAAGCTGCTTGGTCTCGATGGCGAGCTTCAGCTTGGTGCCGACCCCGTCGGTTGCGGCCACCAGCACCGGGTCGTCATAGCCTGCCGCCTGAAGGTCGAACAGCGCCCCGAACCCGCCCAGCCCGGCCATCGTGCCGGGCCGCGCCGTGGCCGCGGCCAGCGGCTTGATCCGTTCGACCAGCGCCGCGCCGGCGTCGATATCGACGCCCGCCTGGGCATAGGTCAGGCTGGCGGATCGCGACGTCCCTGCCCTGTCGGTTTTCGGCAACCTGTCCCCCTCTTGATCGCCTTTCGGCCGGTCATAGGCGCTTGCTTGCTCCAAGGGAAACCGGAATATCGCACCGATACCCGACCGCCTGTGGCAGCCCGCCGACGAACCCGGGCGTCCAGGCACATCGGCGGTTCGGTCAGCTTGGGCCGGGCCTGGGGCGCTTGACGCCGCCGCCGGCTCTGTTACGGCCTCTCCCGTACTGGGCCTGTAGCTCAATTGGTTAGAGCAGAGCGCTCATAACGCTTTGGTTGGGGGTTCGAGTCCCTCCGGGCCTACCAGACCCCCGAATTGCCGCGACGTCTCGGCCTTGTCTTAGCGTTCGCGCGACCCGGGCCGGGTCCCGGGGCGCGGTCGCATCCGCTCAGCGCCCGGCCGGCGCACCGCCAAGTTCGGCGGCGAGCTGCCAGGCCGGCACCTGCCCGGTCAGGCGCGCGCGGTAGACATGCAGCGATTCCATCACCCGCATCACATAGTTCCGCGTCTCGGCGAACGGGATCGCCTCGACCCAGTCCACCGGGTCGATCCTGCCGGTGCGCGGGTCGCCGATTTCCTCCAGCCAGGCGTCGACCCGGTTCGGCCCGGCATTGTAGGCCGCCGCCACCAGCGGCAGCGCCCCGTCATAGATCGCCATCAGTTCGGCCAGGTAAAGCGAGCCGAGCGCGGCGTTGTATTGCCAGTCGCGTGTCAGCCGGCCGTTCTCCCATGGCAGGCCGGCGGCGCCGGCCACCGCCTCGGCCGTTGCCGGCATCAGCTGCATCAGCCCCAGCGCGCCCGCCGGGCTGACCACATCGATGGCGAATTCGCTTTCGCGCCGGGCGATCGCCAGGACCAGCGCCGTTTCCACCGGATAGCTGTAGCGCGCCATCGCGGTCAGCGGGTAATAGGGCCGCGGCAGCACGATCCCCCTTGTCGCCGCCCGTTTCGCCGCCATCAGCGCGATATGCGGCGCACCGAGATCGAGGATCGCATCGCCCAGGGCGGGCAGGTCGGCGGCCGGCAGCACGCCCGCCAGATGCACCAGAAACCGCTCGGCCGTCCCGCGCTCGCCTGCGGCAAGCAACAGCGCCGCGGCCCGGACCACCGGATGGGCGGCGATCCGGGCACGGTCGGCCGCGGGCGCCAGCGCCGCGCCGGTCAGGTCCGGGTCGGGTGCGATCCCGGCGCGTTCGGCCGCCAGCTGGCCGTAGAAGCTCGTCTGGTGTTGCGCGGCCTGCGCAAAGGCTGCCGCAGCGCCCGCCGCATCGCCGGCTGCCTCCAGCGCCCGGCCCAGCCAATAGCCGGCCCGGCCAAGGCTGATCGGGCTGTCCACCCCATCTTGCAGCCGCGAGAAATGCGCTGCGGCGCGCCCCGGGTCGTCAAGACCGCGCAGCGCGGCATAGCCGGCAAGCCATTCCAGCGCGGCGAAATCGGCGCCCGCAGACAGCCCGTGCCGGGCCGCCAGATCATAGGCCCGCACCGCATCGCCATCCTGCAGCGCAAGCCGCGCCAGGCGCCGGCGCTGCGGCGCCCAGGCCGCCGGATCGCCCAGCGCGGCGGGTGGCGCGCTGGCCGCCTCGATCAGGATCAGCGCGTCGGCCTCGCGCCCCTTGCGAACCCGCCAAAGGAACCGTTCGAAGGCCAGCCCGGGATCGTCCTGCAGCGATCGCGGCACGGCCTCGATCCGGGCATCGACCCCCGGCGCCAGGGCGCGCAGCGCCAGCCGCGCCTCGGCCAGGGCGCGCCAGTCCTCGGGCACGCGGGGCAGCATGCGGCGCGCGGCGTCGCCGCGACCCTGCCACAGCAACCGGTCGAGCCGGGCGGTGTGATGCGGCCGCAACGGCCCGCCCCAGGCGGCCAGAAAGGCCGCCTCGTCCTCGGCATTGAGCGGCATCTCCCGCCATGCGGCGACGACGATCTCGGCGGCCTCGCCCGGCCGACCGTCGGCGGCCAGCGCCTCGGCCAGGCGCAGCGCGCCGGCGCCGGTTTGCGGCGGCGCCTCGGCGAAGAAGGCCAGCACGGTGGCCGGGTCGGCGCGCGGCGGGATCGTCAGTTCGGCCCGTTGGCGCAGCGCGGCCATGCGCGGCCAGTCGGGATGCGCGGCGATGAAGTCGCGATAGGCCGGCCAGTCGCCGCTGCCGGCGAGCAAGGCCCGCCACAGGATCAGCGTGTCGGCGGCGGGGTCGGCCAGCGGGGCAACGGCGTCGCGTGCCGCCGACCAGTCGCCCGACCGCGCCGCCGCCATGGCCGCCGCGACGGCCGGACCGGGCGCGAGCTGGGCCTGCGTCGCGCCCCCCAGGGCCAGCGCGCCCGCGATCACGGGACCAAGCAAAGCGTGGCGCATTCTGCCGCTTCCGCCTCCATTCGGGATGCGCGGCCGACCCTACCCCGCGCCCCCCGGGATGCAACCGCGCTTGGCAAGCGGGCCGGTCGGGGCTAAGGCGCCGCCGAAAGCCCGTATCGGAGGCCCGCCATGTCCGCCACGCCCCGTCTGCACGGTTCGATGCCCGCCCTTGTCACCCCGTTTCGCGACGGTGCGGTGGATTTCGAGGCGCTCGAAGCGCTAGTCGATTGGCAGATCGACATGGGCAGCAGCGGGCTGGTGCCGGTCGGTACCACCGGCGAAAGCCCGACGCTTGGCCATGAGGAGCATGAGGCGGTGGTCGAGGCGGTGGTCCGGGCCGCAGCGGGCCGGGTGCCGGTGATCGCCGGCGCCGGGTCGAACAACACCGCCGAGGCGATCCGCTTTCTGCGCCATGCCGAGGCCGTTGGCGCCGATGCCGCCCTGGTCGTGACCCCCTATTACAATCGGCCCACCCAGGCCGGGCTGATCGCGCATTTCACCGCGTTGCACGAATCCTGCGCGCTGCCGATCCTGATCTACAACATCCCCAGCCGGTCGGTTGTCGACATGACGCCCGAGACGATGGCGACCCTGGCCGCGCTGCCGCGGATCGTCGGGGTCAAGGACGCGACCGGCGATCTGGCACGGGTCAGCCTGCAGCGGATGGCCTGCGGGAAGGAGTTCCTGCAGATTTCGGGCGAGGATCCGACCGCGCATGGCTTCAACGCCCAGGGCGGCTGCGGTGTGATCTCGGTGACGGCGAATGTCGCACCGCGCCTGGTGGCCGATGTGCAGGCGGCGACCCGCCAGGGCGACTATGCGCGCGCGCTCGACATCCAGGACCGGCTGATGCCGCTGCACCGGGCGCTGTTCCGCGAACCCGGGCTGGTGGGCGCGAAATACGGGCTGTCGCTGCTGGGGCGCTGTTCCGACGCGGTGCGGCTGCCCCTGCAGCCGCCCACCCAAGCCACGCGCGACGCCATCGAATCCGCGATGCGGCAGGCCGGCCTGCTGGCCTGACGGCGCGCCAGGCGGCGTACGGTCATGGGCCATGACCGTCGGTATCACGCCCGTTCGATGCGACGGGCTCAGATTGCCAGGCTGTGGCCCGATGCCTCCATCTCGTAGGCGTCGAAACCCCGCGCGATCATCCGCGTCAGCGGCCGCCCCTCATGCGGGATGACCAGCACCCGGCCTTCGGCCTGCAGCGCGCCCGGAAACTGCCGCAATGTGGCGTCGGCGGCGTCCTGCAGGGTGCCTGGCGCGGCGCCGCATTCGGCCTCCAGCGCGTCGAGATCGGCCTCGAACTGGCACATCAGCTCTTCGATCACGCGGCCGCGCAGCACATCCTCGCCGGCAAAGGCATGGCCGCGCGACGTGGCGAATTCGCCCGCCCGCACCTTGGCCTGGTAGTCCGCCGTCCGGGGCGCGTTCTGGGCATAGCCCTCCGGGAAGCGCGAGATCGCCGAGGCGCCCAGCGCCACCAGCGCCACCGCCTGATCGTCGGTATAGCCCTGGAAATTGCGCCGCAGCACCCCGGCATCGGCGGCCCGGCCCAGCCCGTCTTCGGCCTTGGCGAAATGGTCGATGCCGATCTCGCGATAGCCGTCCCACACGAACAGCCGCCGCGCGGTGTCGAACAGCCGCAGCCGCACCTCGGGCGAGGGCAGCGCATGCACCGGGATCATGGTCTGCCGCCGCGCCATCCAGGGCACATGGGCATAGCCGTAAAGCGCCACCCGATCGGGCCCCAGCGCCAAGAGCTTCTTGGTGCTTTCGGTGATCTTGGCGGTGTCCTGATAGGGCAGGCCATACAGGATATCGGCATTGAGGCTGTCGATGCCCCGGGCGCGCAGCGCCGCGACCGCGGCCTTGGTCACCTCATAGCTCTGTTCGCGGCCGATGACCTTCTGGATCTCGGGGTCGAAATCCTGCACCCCGATCGAGGCCCGCGTCATCCCCGCCGCGGCCAGCGCATCGAGCCGCGCATCGTCGATCTCGTTCGGGTCGATCTCGACCGAGAACTCCGCGCCCTCGGCAAAGGGAAAGGCGGCGCGAATCGTCTGCGCCAGATCGGTCATCACACCGGCGGGCAGGATCGTCGGCGTGCCGCCGCCCCAATGCAGGCGCGCAAGCGTCACATCGGCGGGAAGGGCGTCCCGGGCCAGCGCGACCTCCTGCTTCAGCGTCTCGACATAGGCCGCGACCGGGGCCTCGGTGTTCACCCCCTGGGTCCGACAGGCGCAGAACCAGCACAACCTGCGGCAAAACGGCACGTGAATGTACAGCGAGATCGCCGATCCCGCCGGGATCGCGCGCATCCAGCCCTCGAAAGCCGACGCGTCGACATTTCCAGCGAAATGCGGGGCGGTCGGATAGCTCGTGTAGCGCGGCACCTTGGCGTCGAACAAACCGAGCTTCGCGAGTTGCGATTCATGTTTCATGGCGATAGCATTAGCCGACGGTCGGGGGGCGCTCCTTGATCGACATCAAATACAAGGGTCGCCATGTCCACTTTCACCCTGGCCGAAGATCGGATGAAATGCGGCAACTGTCCGATCCGGCACCGCGCCGTCTGCGCCCGGTGCGAAACCGACGAACTCGCCGTTCTCGAACGGATCAAGTATTACAGGGACTTCGCGCCCGGCCAGGCGATCGTCTGGGCGGGCGACGAGATGGATTTCGTGGCATCCGTCGTCGACGGCGTCGCGACACTCAGCCACACCATGGAAGACGGCCGCCGCCAGATGGTCGGCCTGTTGCTGCCCAGCGATTTCCTGGGCCGGCCGGGGCGCGCCGCCGCGCCCTATGACGTGGTCGCGACCTCGCCCGTGACCCTGTGCTGCTTTCGGCGCGAACCGTTCGAAGACCTTCTGGCGTCGACGCCACCGATCAACCGCAGATTGCTTGAGATGACGCTGGACGAGCTGGACGCCGCCCGCGAGTGGATGCTGATCCTGGGGCGGAAGACGGCGCGCGAAAAGATCGCCAGCCTGCTGGCCATCGTGGCGCGCCGCGATGCGAGCCTTCGCCTGACCAAGCTTGACGGGCCGCTCGTGTTTGCGCTGCCGCTGACGCGCGAGGCGATGGCGGATTATCTGGGGCTGACGCTGGAAACCGTCAGCCGGCAGATTTCGGCGCTGAAGCGTGATGGGCTGATCCGGATCCAGGGCAGTCGCCAGATCACCGTGCCCGATTTCCAGCGCCTGATGGCCGAGGCGGGCGACGACAACGATGGCGGGCTGATTTCCTGATTCGGCCGCCGTTGGACGCAAATCTGGACGATTCGGTCGGTCTGCTGTATCCTTACTGTTAACGGGGTCGCGTGCATAGGAGGCTCCATGCCGCCTTCCATGATCGCCGTGTCAGCTGCCTCTCCACCTCCGCGCCGCCGGTTCGGCGTTACCCTGCTGGAGGGCGTGCTTTTCATTGCGGTCGCGCTTGGGTTGATCGTGGCCGGGCTGCGCTTTTACGAACAGTCCCGCCTCTCATCGATGGTGGCCGACCACACGCGCCTGCTGAACGGCATCGTGACCGAGATGCGCGACGCCAACATGCGCACCGGGCGGGTTGCCATCTGGACCGATCTGGTCGATGGCGACGGCAATCCGGTCTGGGCTGCCGACCCGCCCTGGCGCGATGTCGCCAGCTATCTGGCCAAGGCCGGGGCGGTGCCCGGCAACGCGCTGGCGGAGAACGGGGCCGTGCATGACATGGTCGGGCGGCCGATGCCGCTTTTCGTCGGAACGGTCGAGATCGAACCGATGCTCAGAGAGCTGGGCCCGGGCTATATCGCCGGGTTTCAGGGCAAGGTTTCGGTCGAGGAATGCACACGCATGACGCCGACGACCGAAAGCGGAAGCGGCCGCGCCGGGCATGGTATCAGCCAGGTTTACCTGTTCAGCGAAGATACCGCCGGAAATCAGACGGACGGGCTGTTTTTTCCACCATTCTCGCCGTCCGACGCCGCTACGGAGTGCCAAAGGTTCTTCGATACCGCGGTGGCGGACGGGCTGATGATGTTCACTTTCCGTCCCTGACGGGCGTCTCAGCGCCCGCTTCAGAACCGGTCCAGCAGCCGTCGCAGATAGTCGAGCTCGTCTTCGGGTCGGGTCCGTTCGCCGGAACGGCGGCGCAGCTCGTCGAGCAGATCCTGACTTCGCCGCTCATAGGCTTCGCCGCGCAGCAGGCGCTCTTCGGTGGTGATCGAGCCGTCGCCGCCCAGCGGTCGGCCAAGCGGGTCGCGGGGCTGTGCCGGTGCGCTGCCGGCCTGATCGCCGGGACGGCCCTGGCCATCCGGCTGTCCGTCCTGCTGCGCCAGGGCCCGCCCCAGCGAGCGCATGCCCTCACGCAAGGATTCGAGCGCCTCGGCCTGATCGTCGAGCGCGCCGCCCAGATCGCCCCGGTCGAGGTCGCGGCGGGCCTGGTCCATCGCCCGGCCGGCGCGATCCAGCGCATCGCGGGCTGCGTCGCCCTCGGGCGTGCCGGCGCCCGGCAGCGACCCGCGCAGCTGGTCCAGAAGGTTGCGCAATGCCTGCTGGCGGCCGGCCAGATCGCCCGAACCGCCGCCCTGCTGTCCCGGCCCCTGGGCCTGACCCTGACCCGGCTGCTGACCCTGGCCTGGCTGTTGGCCCTGGCCCTGTTGCTGACCCTGGCCCGGCTGTTGGCCCTGACCCTGTTGCTGGCCCTGCCCGAACTGCTCCTGCAACTGGCGGAACGCCTCGTCCGACAGGTCCTGCTGTTCGCGCAGCATGTCCTGCAAATCCTGCATCGCCTGCTCGCCGCTGCCCTGGCCCTGCTGGCCATTGCCCTGGCCCTGACCTTCGACGAACTCCATGTTCTCGAGCAGCTGCTGCAACTGCTCCAGAAGCTCTTGCGCCTCGGCCGTGCGGCCCTCGCGCATCAGCTCCTCGATCCGATCCATCAGCGCCTGCAGGTCGGACTGGTTCATCGTCATCATGTCGTCGCTGGGCTGGCCCAGCTGGTCGCTGCGGCGCGCCTGTTCGGACCGCTGGCGCAGAAACTCGCTCATCGCTTCGCGCATTTCCTGGGTCAGCCGGTCGATCTCGTCCTGGGGCGCGCCCCGCTCGATCGCTGCCGACAGGCGCTCCTGCGCCCGGCGCAGCCGCGCAAGCGCGTCCGAAAGATCGCCCTCTTCGATCAGCATCGCGGCCTGCCAAAGCAGTTCGGCGACAGCGTCCTGCGCTTCGGCGTCAAGACCGACGGCCAGTTCGGTCTCCAGCCGGCGCAGCGCATTGCGCGTCACCAGATAGGCACCGGCAGTGGGAAACACGTCCTCGGGCCGGTGGCTGATCGCGCGCAACAGCTGCGCCACCCTTTCGCCATTGCCGCGCGACCACAGCAGGTCGCGGCGCTGTTCGGCGATGGCCGCGGCCAGCGGGTCGAGGAAACGCCGCGCCGGCAGCACCGTGTTCACCGGCTCGGCGGTGCCGCTCTGACCCGCGGCATCGACGACCTGCAAGCTCAGCACGACGGGCAGGCCGGCCCAGGGCAGCTTCGCTGTTTCCTCGACAAAGGAGTCGGCAATGTCGGTTCGGTCGGGCGCCAGCGGCATCACCAGTTCGAGTGCGACCGGATCGCGCGGATCGGGATCGGCGGCCAGCCCGTGGCGGCGCGCCACCGCCGCGAGATCGAGCGTGGCCGTCACCGTGCCGCCGGTCACGCCGTAATCGTCGCGCCCCTGCCAGGGCAAAGTCATGGCACCGTCGATCGTACCCGTGACCGCCCCGTCGATGGCGGCTTCGGGTGCCGTGTCTTCAAGGATGGTGATGCGCCATTCCGGCCCGTCCGCGATCGCCAGCCGGCCCGGCTGCGCCACCGGCATCTCGACCGTTTCGGCCTCGGGGTCGAGGTTCAGCCCGGGGGCCACCGTCTGCACGAACGCACCGCCGCCATAAAGCCGCAGCGCCAGCTCCGAGCCTTCGGGCACATCGAGCGTGGTGCGATCCTCGGCGGCATTCAGATAGATGGTCGGCAGGCCGGTATAGGCCGGCGGCATGATCCACCCCTCATAGCCGGGCCCGCCGGCGAAGGTGCCGGATTCTGCCCCCGGGGACGGCCTGGCGCCAAAGCCGCCGACGCCGAACAGAAGCGCCATGACCAGCGCGGTGGCCGCCACATAGCGCAGCGCGAACGGGTCGCGCGCCGACAGCCGCAGATCGGCGGGGGTGGGCGTGGCACCGCGGGCGGCGCGCGCGGCCCGGGCAAGATGGGCGTGCCACACCGACACCGCCTGCGGGTCGTTGCGGCCGATCGCCTGGTTGTCGGTCAGCGCGGCCAGCGGCCGGCCCGGCGTGCCGGCGTCGATCCGGGCGATCACCTCGGTCCGGTCGGGCCAGTGGAATCGTCGCGCACCGCGCAGCAGCAATCCGGCAAGGCCCAGACCGGCGGCAACCCAAAGCACCCCCTCGGCCCGACCGGGCAACAGGGCCGCCGCACCCGACAGGAACAGCGCCAGCGCCGCCATGGCCAGCGTGGCGGCTGGCCAGAACGCGCGCGTCGCCCGTTCGGCCACGATATCCGCAGTGGCCCGCCACAGCACCCGGCGCGGCAGGATCAACCGGGCGCGGTTGTATCCGCTGTCATGCATCGGCGCCTCCGGTCGGTTCGGCACATGCCCCCGGGGGCCCAAGCCATTCCGGGATGGTATCGCGCGCGAGCATCGCGTCAAAGGTCGGACGTGCCCGGATGACCGCGAAGTGATCGCCATCGACCAGCACCTCGGGCACCAGCGGGCGTGCGTTGTATTCCGAGGCCATGACCGCGCCATAGGCGCCCGCCGAACGGAACGCCACCAGATCGCCCGGCGCCATCGCCGGCAGCGCCCGGTCGCGGGCAAAGATGTCACCGGTCTCGCAGACCGGACCGACCACGTCATAGGGCAAGGTTTCGGCGCCCGGCGCGGCCTCCTGCACCGGGACGATGTCGTGATGGGCGTCATACATCGTCGGCCGGATCAGATCGTTCATCGCCGCGTCGAGGATCAGAAAGCGCCGCTGCGCCCCCGGTTTGACGTAGATCGCCGCGGCCAGCAGGATGCCGGCATTGCCGGCGATCAGGCGCCCCGGCTCGATCTCGATCTCGCAGTCGAGGTCACCGAAAATCCGCCGCACCAGGGCGCCGTATTCCGACGGCAGAGGTGGCACCGCGTTCGACCGCGTATAGGGAATCCCCAGCCCGCCCCCCAGGTCGAGCCGGTCGATGCGATGACCTTCGGCGCGCATCGCCCGGGTCAGCCCGGCCAGGCGGAGATAGGCCTGTTCATAGGGGGCAAGGTCGGTCAGCTGGCTGCCGATATGCAGGTCGAGCCCGACCGGGCGAATCCCTGGCAGCGCGGCGGCACGGGTATAGACGGCCACGGCCTGGCCCATCGGGATGCCGAATTTGGTCTCTGCCCCGCCGGTCGCGATCTTCGGATGGGTGCGCGCGTCGACGTCGGGGTTGAGGCGCAGGGCAACCGGTGCCTCGACGCCCAGACCCGCGGCGACCTCGGACAATGCTTCCAGTTCGGGCTCGCTTTCGACGTTGAACTGGCGGATGCCGCCCGCCAGCGCCTGGGCCATTTCGGCCCGGGTCTTGCCCACGCCCGAGAAGACGATGCGCGAACCGGGCACGCCGGCGGCGCGCGCACGGGCGTATTCGCCGCCCGAAACCACATCCATCCCGGCGCCGAGATCGCCCAGCAGCTTGAGCACCGCAAGGTTGCCGTTCGCCTTCACCGCATAGCAGATCAGATGCGGCAATCCGTCGAGCGCCTCGGCAAAGAGCCGGTAGTGCCGCGTCAGGGTCGCCCGGGCATAGACATAGACCGGGGTGCCGACAGCGGCCGCGATCGCCGGCAGCGGCACGTCCTCGGCGTGCAGCACCCCGTCGCGATACAGGAAATGATCCATCAGCTCCGGTCGCGACTGCGGATCAGCAGCAACAGCGGAAGCCCCAGCGACACACCCACGCCATAGGTCGCGGGGATCGCGAGAAGGCTCCACCAGTCGCGCCGCGCCACGCTGTCGGCGATCGTCCAGACGGTCAGCGCCAGCGCCGCGATCGTCAGATCCCAGACCAGACCGGTGGTCGAGGCGTTGACATACCAGGCGTCGATCAAGCCACCAAGACCGGTGCCGGCCTCGCGCATGTAGGTCACGAAATAGTACATCGGGTGGATCGCGCCCCAGATGCAAAAGCCCAACAGGATCAGACGCAGCGGGGTCAGCGGTTTCATTGGTGGGCTCCGGCCTTCGGTGACCAGAAGCACCCTAGCCCGTCGCGGCGCGGCGTAAAGCCCTGCGCGCATCCGCGCGGTGGACGCCTGGCGCGACGGCGGTTAGGCGCGGAGGCAGGAACAGACCCGGCGGAGACCCGCATGGACATGTCGCCGAAGGATTGTTCGGAAACCGCGGCGCGGCGTAAAGCCCTGGGCGCGGGCGGCGCGCTTGCGCCACGCGGACCGGTCGGATACCCAGTACTCACCCGCGGACTCTCGTTACAGCCAGGGGACCAGCGGGGGGGCAGGTCACAGTTGGCCCAACGGTGCCGGAGGAAGACATGAAACCGTTGCTTGTCGCGGCCATGGCGCTGATGCCCGCCGCAGCGCTCGCCGAACCCGAGCATTGGACGCAGCTGCGCGAGATGCCGTTTCCCGAGAACTACCCGACGGCCGAGGCTGTCGAGCGCCTGCATGACGAAATGCTGTTTCACCGGGCCACACAAGTGGTTCTGTGGTCGCTGCCGGCGATGA
>DNSZ01000001.1 GCA_003500165.1 Paracoccaceae bacterium
CGCCGCGCCCATGCCTTCATGCCTTGCAACCCGGCCCGCCGCCCCATGTCCGCCCTGCTGATCGCCCAGCCGGGGCGCGACCGCGGCATCGGGCCGGTGGAGGGCTGAGATGGACGCGCTCTCTGCCCTGCCGGCGATCCTGGCGACCGCCCTGGTGGCGGCCGCTTCGCCCGGGCCGGCAACCCTGGCCATTGTCGGCACGGCCATGGCCGATGGGCGGCGCACGGCGCTCCGCCTGGCGCTGGGGGTGCTGTCGGGCTCGCTGATCTGGTCGATCGCGGCGGCGGCGGGGCTTGCCGCCCTGATGCTCACCCATGGCTGGATCGTGCAGGCGATCCGATTTGCCGGCGCGGCGTATCTGGCCTGTCTTGCCTGGACATGCGCATGGGCGGCCTGGCGCGGCGGCGGCGCAACCGGCATGGCGGGCGGCGCACGGCCCTATCGGCGCGGTCTGATGCTGCACCTGACCAACCCCAAGGCGGTGTTCTTTTTCGGCGCGCTTTATGCGCTGATGCTGACGCCCGGCCAGCCGGCGGCGGCGCTTGCCCTGGTGGTGGCGGCGGTCGGCGCGGTCAGCGCCACGGTGTTCCTTGGCTATGCGCTGTTGTTCTCGCACCCCGCGGCGCAGCGCACCTATGCCCGCGGCGCGCGCTGGATCCACGGCCTTTCGGCCGTTGCCTTTGGCGCCTTCGCGCTGCGGCTGGCGCTGGGACGTCCGGGATGAGCGCCATCCTGGTCATCGAACAGGTCCTGAACGGCCTGCAATACGGCATGATGCTGTTCCTGATGGCGGCCGGGCTGACGCTGATCTTCGGTGTCATGGGGCTGATCAATCTCGCCCATGGGTCGCTTTACATGGTCGGCGCGTTCGCCGCCGCCTGGGCGGCGGGCGCCACCGGTTCGTTCCTGTTGGCGCTGGTCGCCGCGCTGGCGGCTGCCGCGGCTGCCGGCGCGCTGGTCGAGTTGCTGGTGATCCGGCGGCTTTACGACCGCGACCATCTCGACCAGGTGCTGGCGACCTTCGCGCTGATCCTGATCTTTTCCGAGGCGACGCGCTGGGTGTTCGGCTCGTTTCCGCTCTATCTCGACATCCCGGCGGCGCTGTCGGGCCCGGTCGCCCTGCCCGGCGGGATCGAATATCCGCGCTATCGGCTGGCGCTGATCGGGGCCGGGGCGGCGGTGGCGGCGGGCCTCTTCTGGCTGATCGGGCGCACCCGGCTTGGCATCCGCATCCGCGCGGGCGAGAACGACCGCGAGATGATCGGCGCGCTCGGCGTCAACATCGCGGCGCTTTACACGGTGGTCTTTGCGCTGGGCGCGGCGCTTGCGGGGCTCGCCGGCGGGCTTGTCGGCGCGATCCAGTCGGTGCAGGTCGGCATGGGCGAGCCGGTGCTGATCCTGGCCTTCGTGGTGATCGTGATCGGCGGCATCGGCTCGATCAAGGGGGCGTTGATCGGCGCGCTGCTGGTCGGGCTGACCGACACGCTGGGCGGCATCTTCCTGCCCGAGTTCTTCAAGCTCTTCATGGCGCCGGCGGCGGCCAGCGCGACCGGCGGGGCGCTGGCGGCGATGGCGATCTACATCCTGATGGCGGCGGTGCTGATCTGGCGGCCGACCGGGCTTTACGGACTGCGCGGGTGATCCCCGAACGTGCCTTCAACGCGGCCCTGCTGGTCGGGCTGGTGGCGATCCCGCTCTGGGCGCATTGGGCGGGCGAGGCGTTCACCATCACGCTCGCCACCCGGGCGGCGATCCTGGCGCTGGCGGCAGTCGGGCTCAATATCGCGCTTGGCTATGGCGGGCTGGTCAGCCTGGGCCATGCGGCGTTTTTCGGCATTGGCGGCTATGCGATGGGCATTCTGGCGCATCACGCGCAGACCTACAGCGCGGTCGCCACCTGGCCCTTTCTGATCGAGGGAACCAAGTCGATGCCGATCATCTGGGCCGCGGCGATCGCCGCCTCGGCGCTGGCGGCGTTTCTGATCGGGCTTCTGTCGCTGCGCAGTTCAGGCGTCTATTTCATCATGATCACGCTCGCCTTCGGGCAGATGTTCTTCTTCTTCACCCTCTCCTGGGCGCGCTATGGCGGCGAGGACGGGCTGCCGATCTATCTGCGCAACGGCTTTCCCGGCCTCGACACGCTCGACCCGATCCAGTTCTATGCGCTTTGCCTCGGGCTGCTGCTGGCCGCGCTGTGGATCACCGGGCGGCTGATCCGCGCGCCCTTTGGCCTGGCGCTGAACGCGGCGCGCCAGCGCCCCGAGCGGGTCGCGGCCACGGGCATCGAGCCGTTCCGGCTGCGGCTTGTGGCCTTCACGCTGTCGGGCGCGATCACCGGGCTGGCGGGCGCGCTGTTTGCCGATCTCAACCGGTTTGTCAGCCCGGCCATGTTCAGCTGGCAGACCAGCGGCGAGTTTATCGTCTTCGTCATCCTGGGCGGGGTCGGGCGGCTCTATGGCCCGGTGGCCGGCGCGGTCCTTTACGTGGCACTTGAACACTGGCTGGGAGGCCTATGGGATTACTGGCATATCCTGCTGGGTGGGCTGTTGCTGATGGTGGTGTTGTTCGCCCGGGGCGGCATTGTCGGCCTGCTCTGCGGCGCGGCCCGTCCGCATGGCTGAGCCGGTTCTGGAAACACGCGGCCTGACCCGGCGCTTCGGGGCGCTGACGGCGACCGACAACGTGTCGCTGACCCTGCTGCCGGGCGAAATCCACGCGCTGATCGGCCCCAACGGGGCGGGAAAATCCACCCTGATCGCCCAGATCTGCGGCGGGCTGGCGCCGGATGCGGGCCGTGTCCGGCTGCGCGGCCGCGACATCACCGGGCTTTCCGTGGCCGCCCGCGCCCGTGCCGGGATCGCCCGCAGCTTTCAGATATCCGCCCTGGCGATGGAGGATACGGTGCTGCAGAACGCGCTGTTGGGGGCGGTCGGCGCGGCGGGGTCGCCGTGGCGGTTCTGGCGGCCGGCGCTGGCCGATGGCGCGCTGCGCGCCCGGGCGACGGCGGCGCTCGACCGGGTCGGGCTGGGCGACCATGCCGCGACCCGCACCGCCGCCCTCAGCCATGGCCAGCGCCGCCAGCTCGAAGTTGCGGTCGCGCTGACGCTTGCCCCCGCGGCCTTCGTGATGGACGAACCCATGGCCGGGCTCAGCGCCGAAGGCGTGCGCGCGCTCACCGCGCTGCTTGACGGGGTGCGCGCCGAGGCACCGATCCTGCTGGTGGANNGCGATCCGCGCCGATCCGGCGGTGCGCGCGGCCTATCTGGGGGACGCTGCGTGAGCCTGCTTCACCTGTCCGACGTCACCGCCGCCTATGGCGCCACCCCGGCGCTGTTCGGGGTGTCGCTGGAACTCGACGCGGGCGAGGTGCTGGCGCTGACGGGCCGCAACGGCATGGGCAAGACCACGACGATCCGCACGATCTGCGGGCTGCTGCCGGCGCGCGGCGCGATCAGCTTTGCCGGTACCGATCTGTCGGGCCTGCCCGCCCACCGGATCGCCCGCATGGGTATCGGACTGGTGCCCGAAGGACGGCGCTGTTTTGCCGGGCTCAGCGTCGCCGAAAACCTGATCGCGGCGGCCCGGCCCGGGCGCTGGGACACCGCCCGCGTCACCGCGCTGTTCCCGCGGCTGGCCAATCGCCTGGGCCAACGCGCGGCCACCCTGTCGGGCGGCGAGCAACAGATGCTGGCAATCGGCCGGGCGCTGATGACCAATCCGCGTCTCCTGATCCTCGACGAGGCGACCGAGGGGCTTGCGCCGGTGATCCGCGCCGAAATCTGGGCCGCCGTGGCCCGGCTGAAGGGCGAGGAGGGGCTGGCGATCCTGGCCGTCGACAAGTCGCTGGCGGAACTCGGCCCGGTGGCCGACCGGGCGGTGGTGCTGGAACGTGGGCGGACGGTCTGGTCGGGGGGCTTTGCCGATCTCGACCGCCAGACGGTGCATCGCTTCCTCGGGGTGTAGTCTCAGCACGCAAGGCGTTTGACCCATTGCGCCAGGTCCGCCTCCC
>DNSZ01000009.1 GCA_003500165.1 Paracoccaceae bacterium
GTCTTGCCCGCGCCATTGGGGCCGATCACGCCGACGATCCCGCCCGGCGGCAGGGCGAATTCCAGCCCCTCGATCAGCTGCTTGTCGCCCATATGCTTGGCGAGCCCCGCAACCTCGATCACCCGTTGCCCCAGCCGCGGGCCGTTCGGGATGATGATCTGGGCGCGGCTGAGCTTTTCGCGTTCGGACTGGCTGGCCAGATCCTCATAGGCGTTGATCCGCGCCTTCTGCTTGGCCTGGCGGGCGCGGGCGCCCTGCCGGATCCATTCCAGCTCGCGCTCCAGCGTCTTCTGCCGCGCCTTGTCCTCGCGCGCCTCCTGGGCGAGGCGTTTGGCCTTCTGCTCCAGCCAGGCGGAATAGTTCCCCTCATAGGGAATGCCGCGCCCGCGATCGAGTTCCAGAATCCACCCCGTGATGTCGTCAAGGAAATAGCGGTCATGGGTGACGATCAGGATCGTGCCCTTGTAGTCGATCAGGTGCTGCTGCAGCCAGGCGATGGTTTCGGCATCGAGGTGGTTGGTGGGTTCGTCCAGCAGCAGCATGTCGGGGGCTTCCAGAAGCAGCTTGCACAGCGCCACGCGGCGCCTTTCGCCGCCCGACAGCGTGGCGGGCATCGCCTCGTCGGGCGGACAGCGCAGCGCCTCCATCGCCACGTCGATCTGGGCGTCGAGGTCCCACAACCCCTCGGCGTCGATCTCGTCCTGCAGGGCCGCCATCTCGTCGGCGGTCGCGTCGGAATAGTCCATCGCCAACTCGTTGAACCGGTCGAGCTTGGCCTTTTTCGCCGCCACGCCGAGCATGACGTTGTCGCGCACGCTCAGGCTTTCGTCGAGTTCGGGCTCCTGCGGCAGATAGCCGACGCGGGCGCCCTCGGCCGCCCAGGCCTCGCCGGTATAGTCGGTGTCGAGCCCGGCCATGATCCGCATCAGCGTCGACTTGCCCGCGCCGTTGACCCCGACGACCCCGATCTTGACCCCGGGCAGGAACGACAGCCGGATGTTTTCAAAGCATTTCTTGCCGCCCGGATAGGTCTTGGAGACGCCATCCATGTGATAGACATACTGGTAGGAAGCCATGGGACCCTCTCCTGTGAACGGTGCCCCGGATAGCCAAGGACCGGTGCCGGGGCAATCGCGCCGATCGGGCGGCGCCGCGAAGGTGCGGCGGGCCGCGGGGCCTAATGCGGCGCGGTGTTCGAGAACAGGTGAATCACCAGGATGCCCGCCAGGATCAGGCCCATCCCGCCAAGCGCTGCCGCGTCGAGACGCTGGCCAAAGACGAGAAGCCCGATGATCGCGATGAACACGATCCCCAGCCCCGACCAGATCGCATAGGCCACACCGACCGGGATCGCCTTGAGCGCCAGCGCAAGCAGATAGAACGAGATGCCATAGCCGATCACGACCAGGATCGACGGGCCGAGCCGGGTGAATTGCTGGCTTGCCTGCAGCGCCGTGGTGCCGATGGTTTCGGCGAGAATCGCCAGGATCAGGAACAGATAGGCCTTGGGCATCGGGCCCTCCGGTTAGCGGGCGATGTAGCGGTCGCGCCGATGGTTTGTGGCGATGATGGTGTTGAGCACGGCAGCGCCCAGCAGCGACCACAGCACGGTGACCGGGGCCATCACTGCAAAGGCCAGCGCAAACACCACCGCGTCGAAGCCAAGCTGCAACCAGCCGGCGCGGATGCCGCGGGTTTCCTGCAGCCAGAAGGCGACGATCCCGACGCCGCCCAGGCTGGCCCCATGGCGAAACAGCACCAGAAGGCCGGCACCCGCCGTCACCCCCGCCAGCACCGCCGCCACCGGGGCTGCGACCGCGCCAAGCGTCAGGACCGATGGCAGCGCCATGGAGAACCCCGAAAGAAGGCCGACCGCGGCCAGCGTCTTCAGCGTGAAGGCGGGCCCGACCCGGGCCAGGGCCAGCCACCAGAACGGCAGGTTGAGCACGAAGAAGACCGGGCCGAAGCCCCAGCCGGTGGCATAGGCGACGATCAGCGACAGCCCCGCCATCTGCCCGGTCACCAGACCGGCCGCCTGCAGGAACTGCACCGACAGCGTGACCAGCAGCGACCCGACCAGCAGGCCCTGAACGTCATCAAGGAAGGTATGGCGTGCGGCCGGTTCGGACATGCCCGTTCCCTTGCCGGCTGGGCCGCGCCCTGTCCAGTGCGCGCGCACGCCGGATGCCTCGACAGCGGCGGCGGCGCGGCTATGCTCGCGGCATGGAAGACGACAGCCCGATCGCCGGCCTGACCGCCTCGGTCGACATCTATTGCGAACGGATCGACCCCGGTTTCTGGGCCGAGCCGGTCAATGCGCTGACCAATCTGGCGTTTCTGCTCGCGGCTGCGTTCGTCTGGCCGCGCGTCCGCGACCGCGCCATGGGCCGGGCGCTGGCGCTGATCCTGGCCGCGATCGGGATTGCCTCGGGCGCGTTCCACACCACCGGCCAGGTCTGGGCGGCGATCGCCGATTCGCTGTCCATCGCGGTCTTCGTCCTGGTCTATGTGTTTGCCGCGAATCGCGATTTCCTGCGGCTGGGCGGGCTGGCCCTGTGGGGGATGACGGCTGCCGCGCTGCCCGCCATCGCGGGGCTTGCCACCTTCGTCGGCGCGGTGCCCTTTCTTGGCTCGTCGGCGCTTTATGTGGGTGTCTGGGGGCTGATCCTGCTTTACGGTCTGGGGCTCTGGTTCCGCGCGCCCGCCACCGGTCGGGGGCTGCTGATCGGCGCCGCCATCCTGGCGCTGTCGATCGGCGCACGCGCCACCGATCTGCCGCTTTGCGGCGCCTGGCCGCTTGGCACCCATTTCCTTTGGCACATCCTCAACGCGATCATGCTGGGCTGGATGATCCTGGTCTGGCACCGCCACCCGGTTGCGGGGGGCCGGGCCGCGGTCTAGACACCGGCGAGCCAAGGATCGGAGGCGCCCCATGGCCATCGACGAAGCGACCGCGCGCCGTGTCGCCCATCTTGCCCGTATCGCGGTGGACGAGGCCGACTTGCCGGCCCTCGCGGCCGAGCTTTCGGGCATCCTCAGTTTTGTCGAGGAACTCGAGGCGGTCGATGTGGAGGGCGTCGAACCGATGACCGCGGTCAGCCCGATGCGGCTGAAGCGGCGCCCCGACGCGGTGACGGCAGGCGGCGACCCGGCGCCGGTGCTGGCCAACGCGCCCGATGCGCGCGAGGGCTTCTTTGCCGTGCCGAAGGTGGTCGAATGAGCGACCGGCCCGAGACCATCGCCGCGGCGCGCGCCGCGCTGCGGGCGGGCGATGTCACGGCGGCCGAACTGACCGCGGCCTGCCTCGACGCGATCGCGGCCGCGGCGCCGCTCAACGCCTTTGTCCATGTCACCGCCGAGATTGCCCGCGAGCGGGCGCAGGCCGCCGATGCCCTGCTGCGCCAGGGCGACGCGCCGGCGATGTGCGGCGTGCCGGTCGGCATCAAGGACCTGTTCTGCACCGAAGGCGCCCCGGGCCAGGCCGGCTCGCGCATCCTCGAGGGCTTCGTGCCGCCCTATGAATCGACGGTCACCGGGAAACTGCGCGATGCCGGCGCGGTGATGCTGGGCAAGCTCAACATGGACGAGTTCGCCATGGGCAGCTCGAACGAGACCTCGGTCTACGGCCCGGCGGTCAGCCCGTGGCGCGCCGCGGGCAGCACCGCGCCCCTGACCCCGGGTGGCTCGTCGGGCGGGTCGGCGGCCGCCGTCGCCGCGGGGCTCTGCCCGGCCGCGCTTGGCACCGACACGGGCGGGTCGATCCGCCAGCCGGCCGCCTTTACCGGCATCGTCGGGCTGAAGCCGACCTATGGCCGGGTGTCGCGCTGGGGCATCGTCGCCTTTGCCTCGTCGCTCGACCAGGCCGGGCCGATGACCCGCACCGTGCGCGACGCGGCGATCCTGCTGGGCGCGATCGCGGGGCCCGACCCGAAGGATTCGACCAGCGCCGACCGCCCGGTGCCCGATTTCGAGGCCGCGCTGTCGGGCGACATCCGCGGCAAGGTCATCGGCATCCCGCGCGAATACCGGATGGACGGCATGCCCGATGCAATTGACGCGCTGTGGCAGCGCGGCGCCGAGATGCTGCGCGACGCCGGCGCCCGGACGGTCGACATCTCGCTGCCGCACACCCGTTATGCCCTGCCCGCCTATTACATCATCGCCCCCGCCGAGGCGTCGTCGAACCTCGCCCGTTATGACGGCGTGCGCTATGGCTTTCGCGCCCCGCTCGCCCCGGGCGACGGGATCACCGAAATGTATGAAAAGACCCGCGCCGCGGGTTTCGGCGCCGAGGTCCGGCGCCGCGTGATGATCGGCACCTATGTGCTGTCGGCCGGCTTCTACGATGCCTATTACCGCCGCGCCCAGCGGGTCCGCACCCTGATCAAGCGCGATTTCGAGACCGCCTTCGCCGACGGTGTCGATGCGATCCTCACCCCCTCGACGCCCTCCTCGGCCTTTGAAATCGGCGCGCTCGACAGTGCTGACCCGGTCGAGATGTATCTCAACGACATTTTCACGGTGACCGTGAACCTGGCCGGGCTGCCGGGGATTTCGGTGCCCGCCGGGCTTGACGGGCGCGGCCTGCCGCTTGGCCTGCAACTGATCGGCCGACCCTGGGAAGAGGCCGAATTGCTCGATATCGGCTTTGCACTCGAACGCGCCGCTTGTTTCGTTTCGCGTCCGCAGAGATGGTGGTAGGACAGCACCAAGGAGGACCCCGCCGATGATCCGTCCCGCGCTTGCCCTTGCCCTTGCCATGCCGCTGCTTGCGGGCTGCGCAAGCCCGACGCCCGGTGGCTCCTATCTGGTGCCGCTGGGGGTGCCGGGCGCCCAGATGGACGCCGAGCGGCGCCAGCGGGAACTGGCCCGGCCGACCTTCGGCACGCGGGCCGATCGCGGCCAGGGCGCACCGCTCAACGTCACGGCCGCCCAGCCGCTCGAGCCGGGGGCGCGCGAGCCGGCGCGCGGAACGACCCTGTTGCCGCCGCCAAGGGTGTCGGGCGACGCCCCCACCAATGCCGAGGTCGCCGCCTATAACCGCGAAACCGTCGCGATGATCGCCACGACCAATACCGAGCTGGGCTCGGCCGGCCAGCCCGAGGGACCCGCCACCACCGCGGCGGGGTTCGAGGCGATCGCGGCCGAACAGCTGGCCGACACGACGCGGCGCGCCGATACCACCGCGGTCGCGGCGTTTGCGCTGGCGACCGATCACGCTGTCGGCACACCGGTCTATGCGCGCCGTGCCGGCGGGCTGTCGGGCAACGCGGCCGCCTGCGCCCGCTACGAGACCGGCGACGAGGCGCAGCGCGCCTTCCTGGCGGTCGGCGGGCCGGACAGCGATCCGCTGGGCCTTGACCCCGATGGCGACGGCTTTGCCTGCGACTGGTCGCCCGAACCCTATCGCCGCATGGTCGGGGAGTAGGCGGGCCGCGTCTTGCGGACGGTCGACGCGCCCTCGCCCAATCAGGGGCCAAGGCGGGGCGGGGCCGAACCCGATCTGGTGGTCCTGCACCATACCGGCATGGCCAGCGCCGCGGCCGCGCTGGAACGGCTGCGCGATCCCGCGGCCGCGGTTTCGGCGCATTATCTGATCGGCGCGGATGGCACGGTGTGGCAGCTCGTGCCCGAGGATCGGCGCGCCTGGCATGCCGGGGCCGGCGCCTGGGGCGGGGTGACGGACGTCAACTCGCGGTCGATCGGAATCGAACTGGACAATCCGGGCCCGCTGGCCGGGTTGCCGCCCTTTGCCGCGCCGCAGATGGCGGTGCTGGAGGCATTGCTGGCCGATATCCTGGCGCGTTGGGCGATCCCGCCCGAACGGGTGATCGGCCATTCCGACATGGCGCCGGGGCGCAAGGCCGATCCGGGCCCGCGCTTCGACTGGCAGCGGCTGGCCCGTGCCGGGCTTTCGGTATGGCCGGAGCCCGGCGCCGCAGACGCGGATTTCTGGGTCTGCGCGCATCGGTTCGGCTATCGGATGGCGGCCGTGCCGGGCGCGGCCGAGGCGCTGCTGTCGGCGTTCCGGCTGCGGTTTCGGCCGGGCGCGGCCGGACCGGTGGACGCTGCCGACCGGGCGATGATCGCCGATCTGGCGGCGCGCTATCCGGGGCCGGGTTGACGGCCGCGCCGGGCCGGCATAGCGATGGCGTTGCGCGGATGGCCGGATGGCCGCGCCCGGGTCCTGGCCGGGGCGAGGAAAGTCCGGACTCCCCGAAGCGACGGTGCCGGGTAACGCCCGGGCGGGGCAACCCGACGGACAGCGCCACAGAGAACAGACCGCCCCGGGCGCGCCCGGGGTAAGGGTGAAACGGTGGGGTAAGAGCCCACCGCGGGACGGGCAACCGGACCGGCATGGCAAGCCCCACCGGGAGCAATGCCGAATAGGGGCCCCGCGCGGACGCGTCCGCAGGGCGGCTTCGACCCAGGGGCCCGGGTTGGCAGCACGATCCCGCCGGCGACGGCGGGACCAGAGGAATGGTCATCCGGGGGTTCGCGCCCCCGACAGAATCCGGCTTACAGGCCATCCGCGCGACACTTACCTTTCTGGCGGGCGCCCGCCGGAGCGCGCGCTCCGGCGTCACCGGCGGCAGCGGCAAGCGCGGCTTCGGCGGAGTGCCATGCGGGTCTGCCAAATCCTTCCACTCCTCGCGCCGCCGCGATAGGGCCGAAGTTGGCCATCAATCCGTTCCGGCCCCACGGCCGGCGCACGCCAAGTCACGCAATCGATTTAGCTTGCATTTCCGAAAAGAAAGCGCATATGCTTGCGCACACGGGAAGGTAAGAAACCGCATGACCCTGGCCGTTCTGACCGGCGATCTGATCGCATCGCAAGGGCTTGGGCGCGATGGTCTGGCGGCAGCCCTCGCGGCGCTGGCAGCCGGCGCAGCCGACATCGCACGCTGGGAGGGTTGCGCGGGCACAAGCTTTGGCCGGTTTCGCGGCGATGGCTGGCAGCTTGCCCTGCCCTGCCCGGCGCGGGCGCTGCGCGCCGCGCTGGTGCTGCGCGCCGGGCTCAGGGGCGCGGGCAAGAGCTTCGCCACCCGGATCGCGATCGCCACCGGCCCGGGCCGGCTGCCCATGGGCGACATCAACGCCGAAAGCGGACCGGCCTATGTCGCCTCGGGCCGCGCGCTCGACACGCTGGCGGCCCCGGCGACGATGATCCTGGCCGGCGGCGGCGCGGCGGGCGCGGTGGTGCGCCTGGCCGACCATATCAGCGCCGGCTGGACGCAGGCCCAGGCCCGGGCGGCCCGGCGCGCGCTGCCGCCCGGGCGCCGCACCCAGTCCGACATCGCCGACAGCCTGGGCATCAGCCGGCAGGCCGCGCGCCAGGCGCTGATCGCCGCGGGGGTGCCGGCGCTTGCCAGCGCGCTCGACCTGATCGAGGGGGGTGGCGATGCTTGAGACCTTCACGGCGCTGCTGCTGGCCCATGTGCTGGCCGATTTCGTGCTGCAGACCGGCTGGATGGTCCGGCGCAAGCGCGGTGCCGGGATGGCGGCCCATGGCGCACTGGTGCTGGCGACCGCGCTGCTGGCGCTCGGACAGTGGGACCGCTGGGAGATCTACGCCCTGGCCGCCGCCCACATCGCCATCGATGCCGGCAAGGCCGCCCTGCCCGCCCGCCGGCGCGCAACGCTTGCCGCCTTTCTGACCGATCAGGCGCTGCATCTGGCCACGCTGCTGATCGTCGCCCGCCAGGCGCCCGATCTGTGGGCGGGCGGGCTCTGGGCCGACATGGCGTGGCTGCCGGGCGCAATGGCTCTTGCCGCCGGGCTGATCCTGACCACCCGCGCGGGCGGCTTTGCGATCGGATATCTGATGGCGCCATGGGCCGATATCGACCTGCCGCGCGGGCTGCCCGATGGCGGCCGGCTGATCGGCATCCTCGAACGCGGGCTGATCTTCATCTTCGTTCTGGCCGGCGAACCGGGCGGCATCGGCTTTCTCATCGCGGCGAAATCGGTCCTGCGTTTCGACACCGCGCGCGAAGACACCCGTGCCGGGGAATATGTGATCATCGGCACGCTGGCCTCGTTCGGCTGGGCACTGGCGGCCGCCTATGCGACGCTCGGCCTGCTGGGCGCGCTGCCACCCCTTCACATCGCCGTCCCGGCACCCTAGCATAAAGGAACAGGAGGCGCCCATGTTCAGCATTCCCGGCCAGGCACCGGTCACCCTTACCCCCGCCGCAGCCGCGCAGATCGCCCGGCTGATGGCGCGCGACGGTCGCCATGGCCTGAAGATCGGGGTCAAGAAGGGCGGCTGTGCGGGCATGGAATACACCATGGACTATGTCGATGCCGCCGATCCCCATGACGAGGTGATCGAACAGGACGGCGCAAGGGTGCTGATCGCCCCGATGGCGCAGATGTTCCTGTTCGGGACCGAGATCGACTANNATGCGCCGCAAGCTGATCGCCGGAAACTGGAAGATGCACGGGCTGGGGGCGGACCTGGCCGAGGTCCGGGCCCTGATCGCGGCCCATCCCGCGCCCGCCTGCGAGGTGGCGATCTGCGCCCCCGCCACGCTGATCCATCGCCTGGCGCAGGCCTGCGCCGACAGCGCCGTCGCGGTTGGCGGCCAGACCTGCCATATCGCGGTCGCGGGCGCCCATACCGGCGACATCTCGGCCGCGATGCTGGCCGATGCCGGCGCGCAATGGGTGATCGTCGGCCATTCCGAACGCCGCGCCGATCATGGCGAGACCGATGCGATCGTCGCCACCCAATGCCGCGCGGCCTGGGATGCCGGGCTGTTCGCGATCCTGTGCGTCGGCGAGACCGAGGCCGAGCGCGATGCCGGTCGCACGCTCGATGTGGTCGGCCGCCAGCTGGCGAACTCGGTGCCCGACGGGGCCACACCGCACCGGCTGGCCATCGCCTATGAGCCGGTCTGGGCGATCGGCACCGGCCGCACCCCGACCGCCGACCAGATCGCCGAGGTGCACCGTTTCATCCGCGCCGAGATCAACGCCCGCATCGGCGCGGCCGGCGGCCAGGGCATCCGCATCCTTTATGGCGGCTCGATGAAACCGGCCAACGCCGCCGATATCCTGGCCATCGCCGATGTCGATGGCGGGCTCATTGGCGGCGCCTCTCTGAAGGCCGACGATCTGGGTGCCATCGTCGTCGCCGCCGAAGCTGCGGCCCAGGCGCGCATTTGATCTCTGTCAGTTACAGCGGCCGTGCGGCCTGCTAGCAGATGCCGACCGCCATGGAGACGACGATGAAAGACCAGCCCGACGCGCAGACCCTGACGATGCCCGATGCCCAGACCGTCACCGAGGTCAAGCATTACACCGACCGGTTGTTTTCCTTTCGGGTGACGCGGCCGCGCAGCCTGCGCTTCCGCTCGGGCGAGTTCGTGATGATCGGCCTGCCGGGCGATGACGGCAAACCGATCCTGCGCGCCTATTCAATCGCCTCGCCGGCCTGGGACGAGGAACTGGAATTCTATTCGATCAAGGTGCAGGACGGCCCGCTGACCTCGCGCCTGCAACACATCCAGCCCGGCGATCAGATCATCCTGAAGACCAAGGCGGTGGGCACGCTGGTGCTCGACGCGCTGCTGCCCGGCCAGCATCTGTGGTTCTTTGCCACCGGCACCGGGATCGCGCCCTTTGCCAGCCTGATTCGCGATCCCGACACCTATGAACGCTATGACCGGGTGATCCTGGCGCACACCACGCGGCTGGCGGCCGAGCTGACCTATGGGCACGAGTTGTTGCAGCGCACCTTCGACGATCCGCTGGTCGGCGAAATGGCGGCCGAGAAGCTGACCTATTTCCCCGCCACCACGCGCGAGGACTACCCCGAGATGGGGCGCATCACCCACAAGCTCGAATCGGGCGAGCTGTTCGAGAAACTCGGCGTCGATCCGATCACCCCCGCGGCCGACCGGGCCATGGTCTGCGGGTCGATGGACCTCAACCGCGACATGATGAAGATCCTCGACGGTTACGGTCTGAACGAAGGCGCCAATTCCGACCCGCGCGAATATGTGGTCGAACGGGCGTTTGTCGGATAGCCGCCGGCGCCAGGCACGCCCGGGCAAGATCGCGGTCGACGGCCACCGGCCGCCGCCACCCGCCGCACCTGCCTTGACGATCTGAACCGCTGCGCGCTCTGGCATTGCGCTCTTGGCCGGCCTAGGCTGCGCCGCAACAGGGCGGTGCACCATGGCCGAGACGACGAAACCGCTGGCCGGGCTTTCGGTTCTGGACCTGACCAATGTGCTGTCGGGCCCGTTCTGCACCCATCACCTCGCGCATCTGGGCGCCCGGGTGATCAAGATCGAACGGCCGGGCGGCGGCGATCTGGCCCGCCAGCTGGGCGCCGACGCCGATCTCAATGCAAGCGGCATGGGGGTCTCGTTCCTCGCCCAGAATGCGGGCAAGCAATCGATCACGCTGAACCTCAAGCACCCCGAGGGCGCCGCGATCTTCCGCCGGCTGGCCGCATCCGCCGATGTGGTGGTCGAGAATTTCCGGCCCGGCGTGATGGATCGGCTGGGGGTCGGGGCCGCGGTGCTGCGGGCCGACCGGCCCGAACTGGTCTATTGTGCGATTTCGGGCTTTGGCCAGGACGGGCCGTGGCGCGACCGGCCGGCCTATGACCAGATCGTCCAGGGCATGGCGGGCGCGATGGCGGTCACCGGCACGGCGGAAGGCGGGCCGTTGCGGGTCGGCTACCCGGTTGCCGACACGGTGGGCGGGCTGACGGCGGCCTTTGCCATTGCCGCCGCGCTCAACGCCTCGCCGCGCGGATGCGTCATCGACATCTCGATGCTCGAGGCGACGATGGCGACGATGGCCTGGGCGATCTCGAACTATCTGATCGCCGGGGTCGCGCCGGCCCGCCATGGCAACGAGAACCCGACCGCGGCGCCGTCGGGCCTGTTCCGCACCCGCGACGGCCACATCAACATCGCCGCCAACAAGGCGGCGCACTGGACCGCCCTGACCGATGCGCTGGGCCTGGCCGGACTGCGCGCCCGCCCGGCCTATCGCGACCGCGAGGCGCGCAAGACCCATCGGCTGGCGCTGGCGGCCGAGCTTGAGGCGGTGCTGACCACCCGGCCGACGGCGCACTGGATCGCGGTTCTGGGCCGCGCGCAGGTTCCCGCCGGCGACGTGCTGACGGTGCCCGAGATACTCGACCGGCCGCAGATCGCCGGGCGCGGCTTTCTTGGCCGGTTCGATGCGGTGCCCGGGGTCGACCGGCCGGTGACCACGGTGCGCACCGGGATCAAGCTTGACGGCCAGGCGCCGGCGGTCGCCGATCCGCCGCCGCCCCTGGGCCAGGACACCGACGCGGTGCTGGCCGGCATCGGCATCGACGCCGCCGAACGGGCGCGGCTGCGCCGCGACGGGGTTGTCTGAACCGGCGACCGCACACCCCGATAGCCCGGGCGCGCGCAGGCACTGGACAAACCCGGCGCGCCGCGCCACGCTTTGCCCAACGGGGCCCGATCCGAATGCGGCGCCGCAACGAACCTGGACAGGGAGGATCAAGGATGACAACGAAAACGCTTCGCGCGCTTGGCTTCGGTGCGGTGATGCTCGGCGCCTCGGCGGTGTCGGCGGCCGAATGCATCGCGCCGGCCAACCCCGGCGGCGGCTGGGATTTCACCTGCCGCCAGATCGGCAAGATCATGTACGATATCGGCGTCGTCGACGCGCCGGTTCAGGTCACCAACATGGCCGGTGGCGGCGGCGGGCTGGCGTTCAGCCATGTGGTCAACGAACGCGGCGACGATCCCGATCTGATGGTCGCGGCCTCCTCGGCGACCACGACGCGGCTGGCGCAGAACGCGTTTGGCGGCATGACCGCCGATCAGGTTCGCTTCGTCGGCGCGATCGGCGCCGATCCCGGCGTCATCGTGGTCGCCGCCGACAGCCCGTTCCAGACGCTCGACGACATGGTCGCGGCGATCAAGGCCGATCCCGGCTCGGTCGCCTTTGCCGGCGGGTCGGCCGCGGGCGGGTTCGACCATCTGAAGGTGCTGATGATCATGCGCGCTGCGGATTTCAACGATGTCCGCGCCATCAAGTATATCGGCGTCGATGGCGGTGCCGATGCGATCACCCAGACGATCGGCGGCTTCACCCAGGGGATGACCGGCGATATCTCCGAGATCGTCGGCTTTCTGAGATCGGGCGAGGTGCGCGCGCTGGCGATCCTGACCGAAGAGCGGGTGCCCGGCTTCGAGGATATCCCGACCGCGATGGAACAGGGCTATGACGTGGTCGCGGTGAACTGGCGCGGGCTCTATGTGCCCAAGGACATCTCGGACGACGCATTCCAGGGCTGGGCCGACCGGCTGGCGGCGGTCGCGGCCAGCGACGAATGGGCCGAGGCGATGGCGGCGAACGGCCTGGCGCCCTTCACCAAGGTCGGCGACGATTTCCAGAACTGGGTCAATGGCGTGGTCGCCGAGACCGAGGAGTTGAGCCGTGAAATCGGCGTGATCCAGTGAGGATCAGCGACCGGGTCTTTGGCCTTCTGGTGATCATTGGTGCGCTTGCCTACATGGCAAGCGCGCTGATGCTGAAGACAAGTTTCCTGTCCGATCCGGTGGGCATGAAGACCTTTCCGCTGCTGCTGGGCGGGATCGCGGCGCTTTGCGGCCTGTTCATGATGATCCGGCCCGATGCCGACCCCGACTGGCCCGACTTGCCGACGCTGGGGCTGATCGCGCTCGCCGTGGTGGTGCTGGTGCTTTACGCGCTGTCGCTGAAGCGGTTCGGCTTTCTGATCCCGACCGCGCTGGCGGCCGCGATCCTGAGCTATCAGATCACCCCGCGCGCGGGCCTGTCGGTGGCCACCGGGCTCGGTCTGTCGGTGGTCCTGTTCCTGATCTTCAAATACGTCTTCGGTCTTGGCCTGGTGCCCTGGCCCAAGGCGCTGACGGGCTGACCGGCCGATGGACATCCTGTCCAATCTCGCGCTCGGCTTCTCCGTGGCACTGTCGCCGACGACGCTGATGCTGGCGGTGATCGGCTGTTTTCTGGGCACCGTCATCGGGTCGCTGCCGGGGCTTGGGCCGTCGAACGGGGTCGCCATCCTGATCCCGCTGACCTTCACGCTGGGGCTCGATGCGACCTCGGCGCTGGTGCTGATGACGTCGGTCTATTACGGGGCGATGTATGGCGGGCGCATCTCGTCCATACTGCTCAACATCCCGGGCGACGAACCGGCGCTGATGACCACGCTCGACGGCTATCCGATGGCCAAGCAGGGGCGCGCCGGCGATGCGCTGGTGCTGTCGGGCGTCGCCTCCTTCGTCGGTGCGTTGCTGGCCACGGTCGGGCTGATGCTGCTTGCGCCGATGCTGGCCAGGGTGGCCTATCAGTTCGGCCCGGCGGAGTATTTCGCGCTTTACCTGCTGGCCTTCTCGACGCTGGGCGGGATCGCCTCGAACAACCAGGCCAAGGCGGCGCTGGCGGCCTGCATCGGCCTGGGGATCGCGACGATCGGGCTTGACAACCAGACCGGCATGCCGCGCTTCACCTATGGCAATCTCCACCTGATGGACGGCGTGGATTTCCTGGTCGCCATCGTCGGGCTGTTTGCCGTGGCCGAGGTGTTCTTCTTCATCGAGAACCACGGCAAGGGCGGCGCGATCGGGGTCAAGCTCGAACGGGTCACGATCCCGGTCAAGATGATCGTCGGCTCGGGCTGGACGATGCTGCGCGCAAGCCTGGTGGGTTTTGCCGCCGGGGTTCTGCCCGGGGCGGGCGCGTCGCTCGGCAGTTTCCTGGCCTACATGTCGGAAAAGTCGCTCGCCGGGCCGAAGGGCGGCTTTGGCACCGGGGTGCCGCGCGGCGTGGCCGCCCCCGAAGCCGGCAACAACGCCGCCGCCGGCGGCGCGCTGGTGCCGATGCTGACCCTGGGCGTGCCCGGATCGGGCACCACCGCGGTGCTGCTGGCGCTGTTGATGACGCTCAACATCACCCCCGGCCCGACGCTGTTTGCCGACCGGCCCGAGGTGGTGTGGGGCCTGATCGCCTCGCTCTTGATCGCCAATGTGGTGCTGTTGCTGATGAACGTGCCGATGGTGCGGATCTTCGTGCGCCTCCTGCAGGTGCCGCCATCGGTGTTGCTGCCCGGGGTGATGATGATCTCCTTCGTCGGGATCTATTCCCTGACGGGCAGCTATTTCGACCTCCTTCTGATGATCGGCTTCGGGGTGCTGGGCTATGTGCTGCGCAAGCTCGACGTGCCCACCGTGCCGGTGATCCTGGGCATCCTGCTGGGCAACTACATGGAGGATGCGCTGCGCCGCGCGATGATCCTGTCGGATGGCGACGTGACCTTCCTGTTCTCCTCGCCGATCGCGGTCGGGCTCTGGGTCGCGGCGATCCTCGGCTTCGTGGCGCCGATGTTCCTGCGCCGCTTCCTCAAGAAACCCCAGGCGATCACGGATTGAGGTCGGTGAGCGCCCCGCCCTGCGCCCGACGCCCCCGGG
>DNSZ01000135.1 GCA_003500165.1 Paracoccaceae bacterium
GGCGGGGGCGGGGCCGTTTGATGCGGATCGCCCGCAATCCGGGCGGAATGCGCAATAGTTGGGCAGATGGTGAACGGATGACGGAGCTTCTGACAGCAGCCCAGATGCGGGCCATCGAACAAGCCGCGATCGAGAGCGGTCAGGTGACCGGGCTGGAGCTGATGGAACGCGCCGGTCGTGGGGTTGTGGAGGCGATCCTGGAAGAATGGCCGGAACTGGCCACCACGTCCCACCGTGCGGTGGTGCTGTGCGGGCCGGGCAACAATGGCGGCGACGGGTTTGTCGTGGCGCGGTTGTTGCGGGATCGCGGCTGGGAGGTGGAGGTGTTCCTGTATGGCGACCCGGACAGGCTGCCGCCGGATGCAATGGTGAATTATGAGAGGTGGTGCAGTTTGGGGCCGGTCGAGCCCGCGACCCACTACGCAGATGGGGATCGCAGCGTATTCACGACCCATCAGGATGTCTTTGTCGATGCGCTGTTTGGTACGGGTCTGAAGCGGCCGTTTCCGCCTGAACTGGAATCCTTCTACAGTTTGGCGCGAAACGGCGCTGTCTATGGGTATCACACCGTGGCCGTGGATTTGCCAAGCGGGATATGCTCGGACTCGGGGCGCATCCTGCACGAAGCTGAATTCGATGAAGCAAATGACTGGTGGTGTATCGATGCCGACCTCACTGTCACCTTTCATGCGGCCAGACCCGGCCATTTTCTGAGACATGGGCCGCATTGCTGCGGAAAGCTGGAGATCAAGGATATTGGCCTTACCCATCGTTGCGCCAAATCCATGATCGTCCAAACGAAACCAAGCGGGTTCCTGTGGAAGCAAGCATGGGCCCACAAATACCACCACGGCCACGCCCTGATCCTGTCGGGCGGTGTGGGCAAGGGCGGCGCGGCGCGGCTGGCGGCACGGGGCGCGCTGCGGATCGGGGCGGGGCTGGTGACGGTCGGCTGCCCGCCCGCTGCCCTGCAGGAGAACGCCGCCCGGCTGGATGCGATCATGCTGCGAAGCATTTACAATTCGCAAACCGAAGGTTTGCGTCGCGCCCGACCCGCCCCCCAGGGCGGGCGCGATACCGCGCCCCCCCTCGGGCCGGGCGCGACGTTGGCTGGCCTGCTTGAAGACACCCGGATCAATGCGCTCTGCCTCGGTCCCGGGCTGGGGCAGGATCGGGCGCGCGCGCTGGCCCCGGCGGCGCTGGCCGCCAAGCGCGCCACGGTGCTCGACGCCGATGCGCTGACCGCCTTTGCCGATGACCCGGCAGAATTGTTCAGCATGCTTCACGACCGCTGCGTCCTCACCCCGCATGGCGGCGAGTTCGCACGCCTGTTCCCCGATATCGCCGAACGGCTCGCCGAACCTGCCACCGCCGGGCCAGCCTATTCGAAGGTCGACGCGACGCGGGACGCCGCGGCACGGGCCGGCTGCACGGTGCTGTTCAAGGGGCCCGACACCGTCATCGCGTCCCCCGGCGGCCGCGCGGCGATCAACTCCGCCCATTACGACCGGGCGGCACCCTGGCTGGCCACCGCCGGGTCGGGCGATGTGCTGGCCGGCTTCATCGCCGGGCTGCTGGCGCGGGGTCTGCACCCGATGCAAGCGGCCGAAACCGCCGCCTGGCTGCATGTCGAATGCGCCCGCGCCTTTGGCCCCGGCCTGATCGCCGAAGACCTGCCCGAGATGTTGCCAAAGGTTTTTCGGGAGTTCGGCGCCTAGGCGCGCTCTTCCGCGCTTTCGCGCGACATCGCGCGACGTCGCCCGCAGGGCGGAGGAGCGCGCGGTGCGGCATCCGGCGGCGCCCCCTTACATTCCTCCGCCGCGTTTGCTAGGCGGACCCGGAACCGGACAAGGCGGGTGTGGCGGAATTGGCAGACGCACCAGATTTAGGTTCTGGCGCCCAAAAGGCGTGGGGGTTCAAGTCCCTCCACCCGCACCAAGATCGCTTGACCGCCGGACACCATGCCGGATCGACCGCGGCCGTCGCCCGACGGTTATGGGCTTTCGCGCGCTGCACGATCTTTGGGCAGACTGGCTGGGCTCCGGGCATCTGACTGAAAAACAATGGGTATTTTCGCGTTGATTCCCGGCATCCGCGTGATACGGTTTTGACAAAAGGGCATCCCCGCCGCATCAGGCTTGGGGACGCACGACAGGGGGAGCGATTTTGCCGCAGGATGCACCCGCCAACGGGGCGGACCATTATGTCGTTTTCGACCGGGTCCAGAAGAGCTATGACGGCGAGACGCTGGTCGTCAAGGACCTGAACCTCGACATCGGTCAGGGCGAGTTTCTGACCATGCTGGGCCCGTCGGGCTCGGGCAAGACGACCTGCCTGATGATGCTGGCGGGGTTCGAAACCGCCACCCATGGCGAGATTCTGCTCAACGGCCGGCCGATCAACAACATCCCGCCGCACAAGCGCGAGATAGGGATGGTGTTCCAGAACTACGCGCTGTTTCCGCACATGACGGTGGCCGAGAATCTCGCCTTCCCGCTCGAGGTGCGGAAATTCGGCAAGTCCGAGCGCGAGGCAAAGGTCAAGCGCGCGCTGCAGATGGTGCAGATGGACGGGTTCCAGGGCCGCCGCCCGGCGCAGCTCTCGGGCGGGCAGCAGCAGCGCATCGCGCTGGCCCGCGCGCTGGTGTTCGAGCCCGATCTGGTGCTGATGGACGAGCCGCTGGGCGCGCTCGACAAGCAGCTGCGCGAGCACATGCAGTTCGAGATCAAGCATCTGCACGAGAATCTGGGGATCACGGTGGTCTATGTCACCCATGACCAGACCGAGGCACTGACCATGTCGGACCGGGTTGCGGTGTTCAACGATGGCCGCATCCAGCAACTCGCCCCGCCCGATGTGCTGTACGAGGCGCCCGACAACAGCTTCGTCGCCCAGTTCATCGGCGAGAACAACACGCTGATGGGCACGGTCAAGCAGATCGAGAACGGCATCGCGCTGGTCGAGCTTGACGATGGCGAGCTGATCGATGCGAAGCCGGTGAATGTCACCCGGCCGGGGGAGCGGACCCGGGTGTCGATCCGGCCCGAACGCGTCGAATACAAGGCCGAAAGGTTGCAGGACGCCGCCCATACGGTGCATGCCGAGGTGCTGGAGTTCATCTATATGGGCGATATCTTCCGCACCCGGCTGCGCGTGGCCGGCAATGACGAGTTCGTCATCAAGACCCGCAACGCGCCCGATCAGCGCCGGCTGGAGGCCGGCGAGAAGATCGAGATCGGCTGGCTGCCAGAGGATTGCCGCGCGCTGGACGCATGAGCCGCACGCGCCATCCCCCGCCGCCTTGCCCGGGCGGCGGGGAAGACCGATGCCATGGGCGACCAAGACAAAAAAGGGAGAAGACCTTATGAAACTCAAGACCATGCTGCTGACCACCGCCGCGTTCGGCCTCGCCGCGCCGGCGCTGGCCCAGGACGACCCGATCGAGCTGACTTTCGTGTCCTGGGGCGGGGCCTATCAGAACAGCCAGATCAAGGCCTATGCCGAGCCCTACATGGAGATGAATCCGAACGTCTCGATCATCTGGGACGAAAGCTCGGCCGATGCGGTGACCAAACTGCGCGCGATGGACGAGGCGGGCAACCTGACCTGGGACCTGGTCGACGTGGTCGCCGCCGACGCGATGCGTCTGTGCGACGAAGGTCTGGCGATGGTGATCGACGCCGACACGATGCTGGCGCCCGCACCCGACGGCACCCCCGCCTCGGAGGATTTCGGCGACCTGATGGTGTCGGAGTGCTTCATTCCGCAGATCGTCTATTCGACCACCTTCGGCTATCGTGGCGACCTTTTGGAAACCGCCCCGACCCAGGTCTGCGACATCTTCGACACCGAGACCTTCCCGGGCCGGCGGGCGCTGGAAAAGCGGCCGATCGCCAACATGGAATGGGCGCTGATCTGCGACGGCGTGCCGATCGACGAGGTCTATGATGTGCTCGAGACCGAAGACGGCGTCGCGCGCGCCTTCGCCAAGCTCGACACCATCAAGGACGACGTCGTGTGGTGGTCGGCCGGTGCCGAAACACCGCAGCTGCTGGCCGATGGCGAGGTGGTGATCGGATCGACCTATAATGGCCGCCTGTTTTCGGCGATCGAGGAGCAGGGCCAGCCGATCGAGATGCTGTGGGACTGGCAGATGTTCGACCTGGATGGCTGGATCGTTCCGGCCGGCCTCGATGAAGACCGTCTCGCCGTGGTGATGGACTTCCTGTATTTCGCCACCGACACTCAGCGTCTGGCCGATCAGGCCAAGTACATCTCCTACGGCCCGGCGCGGGCGTCGTCGGCGCCGCTCGTCGGCCAGCATGCCGAGCTGGGCATCGACATGGCGCCGCACATGCCGACCGATCCGGCGAACGCGCAGAACACCTTCCTGTTCAACTATGACTGGTGGGCGAGCTATCGCGACGATCTCGACGCCCAGTTCCAGGCCTGGCTGCTGCAGTAAGGCTGACCCCGGGGGGCCGTGCGCGGCCCCCCCTTTTCTCTTCGACCGAAAGGCGCCGCGCATGCCCAAGGGATATCTGATCGGCCATATCACCGTGCGCGACCCGGAGGCCTATCGCGCGTATATCGAGCGCGACACGCCGATCCTGGAAAGCTTCGGCGGGCGGTTCATCATCCGCGGCGGCGCCGCCGAGGTGGTCGAGGGCGAAACGCACCAACGCCATGTGGTGATCGAATTCCCCAGCTATGCCGCGGCCAAGGCGGCCTATGAGGACCCGGCCTATCAGGAGGTTGCCGAGATCCGGCGCCGCACCGCCGACAGCACGATCATTCTGGTGGAGGGCGTGGAATGACCGATGCCGCCATCGACGGACCCGTGCTTTCGGCCGATGGGCGACCGCTGAAGCAAAGCCTGCGGCGGTCGCTGCGCCGCCAGCAATGGCGCGCGATCCTGCTGATCGCACCGCTGTTCGTCTTTGTCCTGGTCAGCTTCCTGATGCCGATCGGGTCGATGCTGTTCCGCTCGGTCGAGAACGACATCGTGCCCGACACGCTGCCGCTGACGGTCGCGGCCTTGCAGGATTGGGACTATGCCAGCGGCGAACCGCCGGGCGAGCCTGTCTATGCCGCGATGGCGGCCGATCTGCAGGCCGCGTTCGAAGAAAAGACGCATACCCAGGTGGGCCGGCGGCTGAACTACGAGACCCCGGGCGTGTCGTCGATCTTTCGCAAATCCGGGCGCCCGGTGTCGCGCTGGGACCTGGCCGAGGATGGCCCGTTCCGCGACCGTTTCATCGACATCGACGCGGATTGGGGCGACCCCGAGGTCTGGCGCACGATCAAGTCCTATGGCGGGCGCTACACCACCGGCTATTACCTCGCCGCCATCGACGGCGAGCTGACACCCGAAGGCCCGCGCCTGAAGGAACCCGACCAGCGGGTGAACCAGAAACTCCTGTGGCGCACCCTGTGGCTGTCGGCCTTCATCACCTTCTGCACCTTCGCGCTGGGCTATCCGGTGGCCTGGCTGATGGCCAATATCAGGGAACGCACCGCCAACCTGCTTCTGATCCTGGTGTTGTTGCCGTTCTGGACATCGCTTCTGGTGCGCACCTCGTCATGGAAGATCCTGCTGCAGGAACAGGGCGTGATCAACGATTTCGCGGTCTGGATCGGGCTGGTGGCCGATGACAACCGGTTCCAGATGATCAACAACCAGTTCGGCGTGGTCGTCGCGATGACCCATATCCTGCTGCCCTTCATGATCCTGCCGCTCTATTCGGTGATGAAGACGATCTCGCCCACCTATGTCCGCGCGGCGCGGTCGCTCGGCGCGACCAGCTGGACATCGTTCTGGCGGGTCTATTTCCCGCAATCGGTGCCCGGGATCGGGGCCGGCGCGATCCTCGTCTTCATCCTGGCCGTGGGCTATTTCATCACCCCCGAGCTGGTCGGCGGGGCCGACGGCACCTTCATCTCGAACCGCATCTATTATCAGTTCTCGGTATCCGGGAACTGGGGTCTGGCGGCGGCCCTTGGAACAATGATGCTGGCGGTCGTGCTGGTTCTGTTCTGGGTCTATGACAAGATCGTCGGCGTCGACAACATGAAGCTGGGGTGACGAAAATGGCAAGCCAACTTCCCCCCTATGCGAGCCTGCCCGAGCGCATCTGGTTCTACAGCTTCCGGGTGCTGGTGGCGGCGATCCTGTTCTTCCTGATCTTTCCGATCCTGGTGATCATCCCGCTGTCGTTCAACGCGCAGGATTTCTTCACCTTCACGCCGGAGATGCTTCGGTTCGACCCCGCCGGCTATTCGCTCAAGCATTACGAGGATTTCTTTACCAACAGCCAATGGCAGAACGCGTTCTGGAACTCGGTAAAGATCGCGCCGATGGCGACCCTCATTTCGGTGACATTGGGCACCCTGGCGGCGATCGGGCTGACCCAGCCGCATGTGCCGTTTCGCACCACGATCATGGCGATCCTGATCTCGCCGATGATCGTGCCGCTGATCATCTCGGCGGCCGGGATGTTCTTCTTCTACTCCTCGGTCAATCTGCAGGGCACCTATTGGGGCGTGGTCTTCGCCCATGCCGTTCTGGGCATCCCGTTCGTCATCATCACGGTGACCGCGACGCTGGCCGGATTCGACCGGTCGCTCACGCGGGCCGCGGCCAATCTGGGCGCGGGGCCGGTGCGCACCTTCTTCAAGGTGCAGATGCCGCTCATCCTGCCCGGCGTGATCGCGGGCGGCCTCTTTGCCTTCGTCACCTCCTTCGACGAGGTGGTGGTGGTGCTGCTGGTCGGTTCGGCGGGGCAAAAGACGCTGCCCTGGCAGATGTTCCTGGGCCTGCGCGAACAGATCAGCCCGACGATCCTGGCGGCGGCCACGATCCTGGTCGCGATCTCGGTGGTGCTGCTGATCGTGCTCGAGATGTTGCGCCGCAGGAACGAGCGGCTGCGCGGCATGTCGCCGGGCTGACGGCTTTCCCGACGGGTCACCGAAATCCGGCACGGATTTCGGGCCGCTTTCTTTGCAGGAAAGCGGCGCCCGGCAGTTGTCAGGTGCCCAGCAAGGCCAGCCACACCCAGGCCGTCAGGACCGAAGCCGCCGTCGCAACCAGCACCGTCGAGGCCGCGACCCGCATCGCGCGGCCATAGAGCGCGGCAAAGATATAGGCGTTGATCCCCGGCGGCATCGCCGCGGTCACCACGGCCGAGGCAAACGGCCCCGGCGCCAGGTCGAGCCCGCGCCCGATGCCCCAGACGACCGCCGGATGCAGGACCAGCGACAGCATCGCGAGATAGACGATCGCGCGCGCGTCGCCCGCCGGCCGATAGCGGGTCAGGACGCCGCCCAGCGCGAACAGCGCCACCGGCAGCCCGGCCCGCGCGATCAGTCCGGCGGCCTGGTCGACCGGTTCGGGTAGCGCCAGCACGGTCAGGTTCACCGCAAAGCCGGCCGCGATGCCCAGCACCAACGCGTTGCGGAACATCGCCCGCAGCACCCGGCCCGCCGTCGCCACCACGCCGCCGACCGCGCCGGCGCGGGCGATCTCCATCGCGGTGACACCGACAGCATAGCAGAACGGCGCATGGATCGCGATGATCGCGTAATTCGGGGCAAGTGCCGCGGCGCCATAGGCGCGTTCCATGATGGGCAGCCCCAGCAGCACGCTGTTGGAAAACAGCGCGGCAAAGCCGAACACCACCGCATCCTCCCAGGAGCGGGCGAACAGATACCGCCCGCCAAGAAGCCCCGCCGCGAAACCGGCCGCCGCGCCGGCATAGAAGGTCGCCAGCAGCGGCCAGGAGAAATCCTGACCCAGATCGAGCCCCGCGATGGCCCGGAACAACAGCACGGGGATCGCGAAATTGGTCGCAAAGCGCATCAGCGCATCCACCGTGCCGGTATCGAAAAGCCCCGCCCGGACCGTGGCCCAGCCGGCGCCGATCACCAGAAACACCGGCAGCACGACCTGAAGAAGCGCCTGCATGCCGCGCGCCTAATCCGCGATCTCGATCACCATGCCGTCATGGGCCGGGGTCACGTGATCGGGGGTTTCGGCCGCGACCCGGGCATGGTCGAGATCGACATGCATGTTGGTCAGCACCGCGCGCCGGGGCCGCGCCCGGGCGATCCATTCCAGCGTGCGTTCCAGATGCGCATGGGTCGGGTGTGGCTTGTAGCGCAGCGCGTCGATCACCCAGACGTCGAGATCGGCGACGGCTGCCCACGCCTCGTCGGTCATCTCGGAAACGTCGGGCAGATAGGCAAGCCCGCCGATCCGGAACCCCAGCGCCGCGATCCGTCCGTGATGCACCCGGAACGGGATCAACGCGACCGCGCCACCGGTGCCCTCGACCCGCACCGGGCCGTCGATGCCACGCAGATCGAGGATCGGCGGATAGGCGCTGCCGGGCGGCTGCACGAAGGCATAGCCGAAACGCGACAGGAGCGCGTCCTGCGTTGCGCCATCGGCCCAGACCGGCAGCCGCGCGCCACGGTTGAACACGATCATCCTGAGATCGTCGAGGCCATGCACATGGTCGGCATGGGCATGGGTATAGACGACCCCGTCGAGAAGGCCGACCCCGGCATCGAGCAGCTGCTGGCGCATGTCGGGCCCGCTGTCGATCAGCACCCGTGTCGTGCCCTCGGCCCCGATCCGCTCGACCAGCAGCGAACACCGACGGCGCCTGTTCTTGGGGTTCGCCGGGTCGCAGGCGCCCCAGATATCGCCAAGCCGCGGCACGCCCCCCGACGAGCCGCAGCCCAGGATGGTGAAGCGCAACACCGTCATGCTGCGCGCCGCCCTGCTGCCGGGCCTGGCGGGCTGCGGCGGACCGGGGGGCGCTTCGCCCCCCCGGACCCCCCAGAGGATATTTGAACCAAGACGAAAGGCCGATGTCGGGTCATCGGGCGGCCTTGGCGAACAGACGGTCCAGATTGGCCTCGGTCAGGGCGGCGAAATCGCCATAGGGCATGTCGAGAAACGCCGCCGCGGCCCGCGCGGTATCGGCCACGAAGGCCGGTTCGTTGCGTTTGCCGCGATGCGGCACCGGGGCGAGATAGGGCGCGTCGGTCTCGACCAGCAGCCGGTCGCGCGGCGCGGCGCGGAAGATCGCGCGCAGCGGCTCGGCGTTGCGGAAGGTGGCGATCCCCGAAATCGACAGGAAGAAGCCGAGACCGAGCGCGGTTTCGGCCAGCGCCGGCCCCGAGGAATAGCAATGCATGACGCAGGAAAAGGCGCCGGCGCGATGCTCTTCGCCCAGGATGCGGGCGATATCGGCATCGGCATCGCGGGCGTGGATGATCAGCGGCAGGCCGGTCTGGCGCGCCGCCGCGATGTGGAGGCGCAGGCTTTCCTGCTGGGCGGCGGCGCTTTCGGCGGTGTAGTGATAGTCGAGCCCGGTCTCGCCGATGCCGACCATCTTTGGATGCGCGGCGAGGGCGACCAGCTGCTCGACCGTCGCCATCGGATCCTCGGCCGCGCGCATCGGATGGGTGCCGGCGGCATAGAACACGCCGTCATGTGCCTCGGCCAGGGCGCGGACTGAAGGCTCCTGCGGAAGCGAGGTGCAGATGGTGACCATGCGATGGACGCCGGCCGCCCGCGCGCGATCAAGGATATCGGGCAATTCCGCCCGAAGCTGCGGAAAATCCAGATGGCAATGGCTGTCGGTGATGCGGGGCTGCGCGGCCATGGCACCTGGGCTTTCGTCAAGGGGCGGCGGCGCGGCCGGCGGCCCGGTCGAGCGCCAACCCGGTATCGAGGATCAGGCCCGCCGGGTCAAGATTGACCGCCGCGCCACGCCGGGCCCGCTCGGTGGCGGCGGTCGTTTCGGCCCAGACCCGGGCGGCCCTGAGGCCGGGCGACAGCCGCGCCAGCATCGCCGCCTCGCCCGGCGCGGCCTCGGGCGCGGGCCGGCCCGCCGCGCCGGTGCGGGCAAGCCGGTGCAACAGCAAGTCGATCAGGTCGAGCGTGAGGTCGAAACGCGGCTGCGCCTCGCGCCCGGCACAGGCGGCCGCAAGTTCGGCCAGCGCCGCCCGGTCGAGGCCCGGCGCGCCGCTCATCAGCGTGACCAGCGACGCATAGGCTTCGGCCCCGCCCTCCATGGCAAGCGCGACGGCCCGCCCGGCCGAGCCGCCGGCCAGCGCTGCCAGCGCGTCGGGCGCAGCGCCATCGCCGCATCCCGCCTGGTCGAGCGCGGCCGCCAGCCCGGCTGCGTCAAGCGGCGCGCACGGCAGGACCCGGCAGCGCGACCGGATCGTCGGCAACAGCCGCGAGGGCTGATGCGCGACCAGCAACAGGACCGCCCCCTGCGGCGGTTCCTCGAGCAGTTTCAGCACCGCATTGGCGGCGTTCGGGGTCATGTCGTCGGCGGCATCGACGATCACCACCCGGCGCCCGCCATCGGCCGCGGAAAGCCCGAAGAAGCCGGCCAGCGCGCGCACCTCATCGACGGTGATCCGGGTGCGCAGCCGCGGCTCGCGCCCGGACAGATCATGGCCGCGGCGGATCAGCTTCAGCCGCGGCTCGGCCAGCGCGGCGATGCGCGGCAATGCCGGGTGGCCGGCGGCGGGGTCGAGCGTCGCGGCCGTCTCCAGATCGGTCACCGTCAGCAGAAACCGCGCCAGTCGCCAGGCCAGCGTGGCCTTTCCCACCCCCTTGGGCCCGGCGATCAGCCAGGCATGGTGCAACCGCCCCGAGCGCACGGCCGACAGGAACGCCGCCTCGGCCCGGGCCTGCCCGAAGAGCTGCGCGGCGTGGCGCGGATGCGGCGCGCCCGGTGCCGCATCGGGTTCCGGGAGGTCCGTTTCCCCGGTCATGGCGCCGGCGCGGGCGCCACGACCGCCAGGCGACGGGCTGCGATGCGGGCGATATCGGCCGCGATCAGGGCGGCATCGCGGTCGGCATCGACGATCACGCAGCGCGCCGGGAAGGCTTCGGCCAGCGCCCGGAACCCTGCCCGCAACCGGTCCTGAAAGCCGGTGCCGAACGCCTCGAATCGCGCGGCGGCGCCAGCCCGTTGCCGCATCCGCGCAGCGGCGCGGTCGGGGGCGAGGTCGAGGATCAGGGTCAGCGCCGGTTCGATCCCGATCATCTGCGCATGCAGCGCGTCGACGATGGCCCGCAGATCGCCGCGCGTCGCGCCCTGATAGACCCGCGTCGAATCGGCAAAGCGGTCGCAGATCACCGTCCGTCCCGCGGCCAGCGCGGGGCTGATCGTGCGTTCCAGGTGATCGCGTCGCGCGGCGGTGAACAGCAGGATCTCGGTTTCGGCCGACCAGCGGTCGGGCGGCCCATCGACCAGCAGATGTCGGATATCCTCGGCGCCGGGCGACCCGCCGGGCTCGCGCGTCAGGACGACATCGCGACCGGCCGCGCGCAGGGTATCGGCAAGGTGCTGCGCCTGGCTCGATTTGCCGGCGCCGTCGATCCCCTCGAAGGTGATGAACCGGCCTGCGGTCATCCCGCCGGCGCCGGGCCGAACCAGCGACCGATCAGCACCCCTGCCGCGACGCGCAATCGGGGCAGAAAGCCCGCCTTGGCCACCGCGCTGGCGGTGACCAGCGGCACCTCGACCGGGGCCAGCCCCGGTCGCGTGATGGTCAGCGTGCCGGCCGGCGCACCGGCCGCGACCGGGGCGGCGAGCGGCGCGTCATAGGCAAGCTCGGCCTGCAGGGCGCCATGCGCCGCGGCCGGCACCAGCAGCGTGACGTCGCCCGCCGGCGCCAGGGCCACGGCACCCTCGGTGCCCAGCCAGACCGGGGCCGTCGCCACGGTCTCGCCGGCGTCAAGCACGGTCTCGACGGTGAACTGGCGCAGCGCCCAGTTGACGATGCGCTCGGCCTCGACGGCGCGTTCCTCGGCCGTGGCAAGACCGGTGATGACAAAGACGACCCGGCGGTCGCCGCGCACCGCCGAACCGGCCAGGCCATAGCCGGCCTCCTGGGTGTGTCCGGTCTTCAGCCCGTCGACCCCCAGCCCAAGCCCCAGCAGCGGGTTGCGGTTGTTCGAATTGGCCGGCGCACGGCCGTCGAACTCGAACCGTTCGAGGGCGAAATAGGGGTAATAGTCGGGGAAATCGTCGATCAGCCGCTGCGACAGAAGGCCCAGATCCCGCAGGCTCATCCGGTGGCCGGGTTCGGGCCAGCCCGATGCGTTCTTCAGCGTCGTTTCGCTGAGCCCGAGCGCCCGGGCCCGATCGGTGGCCAGCGCCGAAAAGGTCTCTTCGGTGCCGGCCAGCCCCTCGGCCACCACGACACATGCATCATTGCCGGAATTGACGATGATGCCGGGGATCAGATCGCGCACCGCGACCCGCTCGCCCTCGGCCAGGAACATCGTCGACCCGCCCATGGCGGCGGCGCGGGCCGAAACGCGGAATTCGGTGTCCATGGTGACGCGGCCGTCGGCAAGCGCCTCGAACAGCATGTAAAGCGTCATCAGCTTCGACATCGACGCCGGCGGCAAGGGCGTTGTGGCGTTCTTGTCCATCAGCACCGTTCCGGTGCCGTGATCCACCACATAGGCGGCCGTGGCGGCGGTCTCGAAGGCCGCTGCCGGCCGGATCAGGCAAACGGCAAGCAGAATGGCAAGCAGGGGGGCGACGCGCATGCGGGGCTCCTCGGGACAGGGCACAACGAGTGTAGCGCCAGCCGCCACCGCTTGCCAAGGCACGGCAGGGCGGCTAGGCGCGGGCGCCGGAGGCGTGGCAGAGCGGTCGAATGCACCGGTCTTGAAAACCGGCGTGGGTCCTGCCCACCGTGGGTTCGAATCCCACCGCCTCCGCCACCTATTTCGGCAGTGTCCCAGCCCGTGTTGNNCAACACGGGCTGGGACACTGCCTTCAGGACGGCGATGCGGACTTGGATCTCTGCAACCTGGCGGTCGAAATCCCGTGCCATGAGCCGCTGGCCCGGCAGTTTCTCGCCGTGCATCCTGGTCTCGACGCGGCTTCGGCGGTGATATCCGCTCCCTCGTCGCCAGAGTGTGCGGCCTGGGTATTGCGATGCCCGCCATGCTTGCGGGCGCGCCCTCGCCTTCGCCCTCGCGCTTGATCCCGGTGCTGCCGAGCGGCAGGTGCCGGCGAACCCGGTCGCCTGCCGGAGCGCCATGCCGAAGCGCACCTTCATCGAGAGGCGGGGCGGGAGGCGGCGAACGGTCATTCTCAATGACCGTTGGTATCACGCCGGCGCCGCATCCTCGATGCGCAGCTTGGGCTTGGCCCGGCCGCCCCAATGGTCGGCCTCGAGCCGGCCGGCGAAATGGAACCGCGCGCCGGCATGGGCTTCCAGCAGCGGGCCGAGCGGCCCCTCGAAGGCGCGAAACGCGATCGCGTCGAGCCGCCCGCCATCGTCGCCGCGCAGCGTCAGCCGCAGATGGCTTTCGCCGGCGCGCCTGGCGAAGACGACGCGCAGATCGGGAAAGGCAAAGCGCGGTGCCGCAGCGCCGGCACCGAAGGGCCCGGCCGCGTCAAGCGCGGCGATCAGGTCAAGCGTTGCGGCAGCGGGCATCAGCACCGCGTCGATGGCCAGATCGCGCGGCCCGCCCTGCCCCGCGCCCTGCCGCGCCAGCAACTCTGTCAGTCGCGCCATTGCGGGTTCCAGCCGGTCCGCCGCCACGGTCAGCCCGGCGGCCATGCGGTGCCCACCGCCCTTGATCAGCAGATCTTCCGCCACCAGGCGCTGCACCGCCCCGCCCAGATCGACACCGGCGACCGAACGCCCCGAGCCCTTGCCCTCGGCCCCGTCGAGGCCGATCACCATTGCGGGCCGGTTTGCCGCCTCTTTGAGCCGCGCGGCGACGATGCCGACGACCCCCGGATGCCAGCCCGCCCCCGCCGCCCAGACAAGCGGCGCGTCAAACCCGCGCGCCTGTGCCTGGTCCATGGCCTGGGCCAGGACGCCGGCCTCGATCTCGCGGCGTTCGGTGTTGAGCGCATCGAGCCGTTCGGCAAGCGCCGCCGCCTCGGCCGGATCGGCGGTGGCCAGCAGCCGGGCACCCAGATCGGCCTGGCCGATCCGCCCGCCGGCATTGATGCGCGGCCCCAGCAGGAAGCCCAGATGCCAGGCCGCGGGGGCGGTATCGAGCCGGGCGACATCGGCCAGCGCGGTCAGCCCGGGCCGTTCGCGCCGCGCCATCACCGCCAGCCCCTGCCGGACAAGCGCCCGGTTGACGCCGATCAGCGGCGCGACATCGGCCACCGTGGCCAGTGCCACCAGATCGAGCATGGCCAGCAGGTCGGGCGTGGCCAGGCCGGCCGCACGGGCCTGCCGATTGGCGGCGACCAGCACCAGAAACACCACCGACGCGGCGCACAGATGGCCCAGCGTTCCGTCCTCATCCGCACGGTTCGGGTTCACCACCGCCAGGGCGGCAGGCAGCGTTTCGCCGGCCAGGTGATGGTCGAGGACCAGAACATCGGCGCCGTCGGCCGCCGCGATGGCGTCATGCCCCAGCGTACCGCAATCGACCAGCACGATCAGGTCGTGATCGGCCGCCAGCCGCCGCATCGCCGGGGGATTCGGGCCATAGCCCTCGTCGATCCGGTCGGGCACATACAGCGTCGCCGTCCGGCCATGGCCGCGCAACCAGTCGATCAGCAGCGCGGACGACGCCGCCCCGTCGACGTCGTAATCGGCAAAGATCGCGATCCGCTCGGCGTTGCGGACCGCCTGCAACAGCCTGTCGGCGGCGGCCTCGGCATCCTGCAGCCGGGCCGGATCGGGCAGCGCCTGACGCAGCGTGGGCGCGAGAAAGCCCGGCACCTCATGCGCGGGCACCCCCAGCCGGGCCAGCACGCGCGCCACCGGTTCGGGTTGGCCGGTGGCCTGCACCAGCGCCGCGGCGGCGCGCCAGACCGCGTCGTCCGGGCCGGTCCAGCGCCGGCCCAGGGCGGAACGGGCGACCCCCAGCAGGGCCGTCACGGGGCGTGCGCCAGCAGCTCGCCCACCGACACGGCCCGCGCGAACTCGCCATGCAGCGCCGAAACCGCGGCGGCATGGATCGCCGCTGCCGCTGGCGGGGCCAGGCCCGGCTTGAACGCCGTGCCGGCGCCGCGCAACGGGCTGCCCGGCGCGGTCGAATTGTGCCAGACATGGACCACCGGCGCGCCGGCCACCCGCCAATGGGCCAAGAGGTCGCACGCCCGGTCTTCGGCCTGGGGATTGTTGCGCGCGCCCCGACCGGCCGCGTCGAACCCGGTCTGGAAATCGATCAGCAGAAGCGCGGTCGCGGTCACTGGCGCTGTACCGGATTGCGATAGATCACATGCCGGACCGAGCCGGTCTTCGAGCGCATCAACAGCGTCTCGGCCTCGCGGAACCGGACGTCGCGCTTCACCCCCTTGACGAAGGAGCCGTCGGTCACCCCGGTCGCGGCAAAGATCACCCCGCGCGTCACCATGTCGTCGCGGGCGTAGACGCGGTCGAGATCGGTGATCCCGGCGCGCCGGGCGCGGGCGCGCTCGTCATCGTTGCGAAACACCAGCCGGCCCCACATCTGCCCGCCCATGCATTTCAGCGCCGCCGCCGCCAGCACCCCTTCGGGGGCGCCGCCCTGGCCCATATACATGTCGATGCCGGTCAGGTCGTGATCGGCGACATGCATCGCGCCGGCGACATCGCCATCGGTGATCAGCCGCACCGCGGCGCCGGTGCCGCGCACCTCGGCGACCAGCTCGTCATGGCGCGGCCGTTCGAGGATGCAGACCGTGATGTCGGCCGGCGAACAGCCGCCGGCCGCGGCCAGCGCGATCACCCGTTCCGACGGGCTCATTTCCAGGGACACGACATCCGTGGGATAGCCCGGCCCGATGGCAAGCTTGTCCATATAGACATCGGGCGCGTGTAGCATCGAACCGCGCGGCCCCATCGCGATCACGGCCAGCGCGTTCGGCATGTCCTTGGCGGTCAGGCTGGTGCCCTCCAGCGGATCGAGCGCGATGTCGACGGCCGGGCCCTCGCCATTGCCCACCTTCTCGCCGATATAGAGCATCGGCGCCTCGTCGCGCTCGCCCTCGCCGATCACCACCACGCCATCGATGTCGAGCCGGTTGAGCTCGTCGCGCATGGCGTCCACGGCGGCCTGATCTGCGGCGCGTTCGTCGCCGCGGCCGATCAGCTCGGCCGCCGCCAGGGCGGCCCGCTCGGACACCCGTGCCAGGCCCAGCGAAAGCATGCGGTCATTGAAATCGGTCGGATGGCTCATGCGCGTGGCCCTTTCTGATCGGCGTCACGCGGCGGGCTTATCCCGCGGGTTCCCGGCCAACAAGCCCGCCCATCGGATCACAGCAGGAAATCGCGGGCCGCTTCCTCTGACCAGGTCAGGCCCTGCGCCTGGGCGATCGCGGCGACCGCGTCGAACCGGCCGGCCAGCATGTCCTCGAAATGGACATGGTGAACCGGGCCCCTGACCCGCGCCGCCAGCGCCGCCTGGCGCCCCCGATAGGCGTCGTGGAACAGGCGCCAGAATGCGGGATCGCCGGAATGGCGGCGCATGAAGGGCGTGCGCAGACAGGACCGCACGACCGCCTCGCGCTCGCGGATCACGATCACCCAATGAGCGTCCGGAAACGCCTCTGCCCAGAGCGGCCAAAGCAGGGTCAGCTTTGCATCCTTCACGCCCCAGGCCGCCCGCCCGTCATGGCCGTCATCGGCCAGGATTTGGCTCACCAGCCGCGCCCAATGCGGCCCGGCGAAGCGCAGATCGGGATCGGGCAGGGCTTGCACCCCCAGCGGATCGGCCGCCATGAGGCGTTGCAGAACGGGCTTGGTCAGCCCCTCGCGCACCCGCGCATTCTCGAAGAAGCCCTTGGGGTTGGGCGGACCGCCCGGCACGGTGGTGCCGGTCCAGAGCCCCGCCTGTGCCAGCAACCCCATGGTCAGCGACGTGCCCGAACGCGGCACCCCGGTGACCAGGACGGGCCGTTTGCTTGCCGGCCCGCGCAGCGCCCGGCGCGGTCGCGCGCGCCTGGCATGGTCTTCGCTGCGCGCCTGGCACCAGCCGGCAAGGCCATCCGGATCGGGGGCGCCAAGCGGCACCGTGACGGCGTCGTCGTAAAGCGTCGCGACGGTTCCGTCCGGGCCCCAATACCAGTGCGGCCGGGCGTTCATCAACACCCAGGCCGGCACCCCGCAGCAGCCCGCAATGTGGATGGCGCTGCCATCGACGCCGATCACCCCGGCCAGCCCCGCCACCGCCTCGACCAGGCTTTCCAGATCGGCACGCAGGTCGAAGGCCGGCAGATCGACGCGCCGGTCGCGGGCGATCAGCCGGCGCTCGTCATCGGTCATGTCGTGCTGCAGCACCAGGTAACGCTGGTCCTGCGGCAAGAGGGCCAGAAGATCGGCCAGCGGCACCTGCCGCTCTTCGACGCGGTTCTGGTGCGACCCGCCGCGCCACAGGATGCCAAAGCGGCGCGGCATCGCGCGCAGCGGCGCCATCAGCCGCGCGGTCGGGCGGCGATGCCCCGCCTGCGCCCAGGCGATGCCCATATAGTCGCCCGATGCATTCGCCTCGGCGATGCCGAGCCTGCCGATGGCGTTTTCGTCGACCGCCGACCAGTCGGGAAACAGCCGCCGGATCAGCGGCAGCCAGCGCGCGGTGGCGAGGACGCGCAGCGGCGCGTCGCCGCGCAGGCCCTTGATCAGGGCCAGGTGATAGATCGAATCGCCCAGCCCCTGTTCAAGAAACATCGTATCGCACGGCCGGTCGGTCGCCGGAACATGGGTCAGCGCCTGTGTCGGCGCGCCATGCACCTTGTTGATTGCGTGAAACCGATGGCGGTAGAGCGAAAAACCGGCGCGCCAATGGCCGCGATGCAGCGCGCGCAGCGCCAGGCTCCAGGCAAAATCCGCGCGCAGGCTGTCGGCCGCCTGCGGGCCGACGCGATGGCGGAACGCCGCGGCGGCGGCGGTGCGGTCGTGATTGAGAAGCGCACGGTAGCGCAGATCGGGGCGGGTGTCGTCGGGGATCCCCGGCAGCCGTGCCAGCAGCTCGGCGGTGTCGCCCAGGCCAAGCGCCCTCGTCGCAAGATAGAGCGTGTCAACGGTGTCGCGCCCCGCGGCATCGAGCGCGTCGCGGTCCAGCCCGGCGATCAACTCTGCCGCGGCCTCGACCCGCCCGGCGCGAAACAGATCGACCGCGTGGGCCGGCGCGGCTGCGGCAGGGCCTTCCAGCCGCACATAGATCGGGCCGAGCGCGGTGTCGCGTGCATCCTGTTCCATGGCGGCCCCCGAGCGCCGACCGTCGAATGCGGTCTTCATACGGCGCTGCCTAGCCCAGCCCGGCCAACCGTTGAAGTGCTCCCCTGCCCGAAACCTGTCGCGTTCGATCGGTTCCGCCGCGGCACGGCGCCAGGCGGCCACGCAACGTATCGCAACACCCGACGGGCCAATGCCGGCGCGGATATCGCGGTTGAGCTGTCGCAGGAGGGCCGGGGATCGCGGCAAGACGATGGCCGGTGCGGGCTTCAGCCTCGATTTCTGCAACGGATGCACGTCAGTCGGCGTACTCCGTCACTTCGTCAGGGACGACCGAAGCACGCTCTCGAAATCGAAGGCCTGTGGCGGAACCGGATTGGCCCTGGACGAGGACGCGCTGCGGGCTTCGCTGCCAATCGCGGGAATGTCGGCCTCATCGATTGCCATGTCCGCGATGCGGGGGATGCCAACATGCCGCGACCAGCTGGCCAGGGTCTCCAGCGCGCCGGCAGGTGGCACCGACAGGGCGGCGGCGATCCACGCGCGCACGTCCTGCAGGCGCGCGGCGGCGGCACTGTCGGGCGGGACGGCTGCGGCATTCGCCGTCAGCACATGGGGCAGCAGAGCCGCGCAGATCGCACCATGCGGGGCACGGGTGCGGCCCCCGATCACCGCCGCCAGACCGTGCACGGCGCCAAGCCCGGCATTGGCCAGCGCGATGCCGCCACAGAGGCTGGCGAGCGCGATGTCGTCGCGGGCGGCCGGGTCTTCGGCCGCCGAAAGACGCACCAGCGCGGCCAGTCCGCGCGGGATCGCGTCGCGGCACAGCGCGTCGGTCAGCGGGTTGGCCACCGTACTGACATAGGGCTCGATCGCCTGCGTGACGGCATCGAGCCCGCTTGCAAAGGTCACGCCGGCCGGGGTCCCGTCGGTCAGCGCAGGGTCGACCAGGGCAATCCGGGGGATCATTCGTGGATCGCGCAAGCTGACCTTGCGCCGATGCGCGGGCACCCCGATCACGGCGTTCTTCGTCACCTCGGAACCGGTGCCCGCCGTTGTCGGCACGGCGATCACCGGCAGCGGCGCGACGTCCAGCGCACGGCCCTCGCCAACGACTTCCAGATAGGCCAGCGGGCCGGCCGGATTGGGAATGAGCGCCGCCAGCGCCTTGCCCAGATCGATGGCCGCGCCCCCACCAACGGCGACGACAACGCCCGGCGCTGCGGGGCGGGCCGCAGCCAGGGCATCTTCCACAAGGGTCAGGTCGGGCTCACCGGGACAGGCGATGGCCAGAACCTCGGCACCGCGCCGGCGCAGATCGTCCAGCAGCCAGCCGGCCCGCGCCGGCGTCCGCCCATGCAAGACCAGGACCGAGGTCGAGAAGCCGGCCGCGACCGCTGCGGCGTCCTGCGCCACACCCCGGCCGAAGCGGATCGTGCCGGCCGTCGAGAATGCAAAAGGCCTCATGGGCCGGCTCCTGTGTGCATAGCGCGGCGTGCCGCCATCATAGAGCACGGCATCGGCCCCGCCTTGCCAAAGGTCATGCCGGCGGCGGCGGGTGGGAGGTGGGGCGGGAGCCGAACCGGGGCGCGATGCGTCATGCTCATGGCGCCCCGGCTTGACAGCCCTGTTTGAAGCCGTTGTCGCAATGCGCCCGAAGCCGCGCCGTGTCGGCCTCCGTCCAGCCCTCGGGCGCGGTGACCTGAACCCATGGCGGGATATAGTCCTGCGCGTAATAGGCGTGGCCGTGGCCCGGCGGGGCGCCGAAAGCAAGCGCCATGTCGAGCGCCAGCTGGAACTGGGTCACGACCGGCAGAAAGACGAAATGATCCGACATGTCTTCGGCCGGCGGCTCCAGCATCCAGGGGGGCGCGCGCCAGAGCGAGCTCGGATCGTAAAAGACGATCGGATCGCTGGAATACTGCAGGAAGGCGATGCGCATGGTTCCCCATTCGGCGTCGGCCTCGGAGGCGTCCGCGCTGTGCGATGCGTAGCGCACCAGAGAACCGTCGCCGATCGTCGGCAGCACCCAGGGGCTGCCCGGGTTGCGCTGGTTCTGGACGTGGTTCCAGAAGGCCGACGGAAAGGGCGGCCCGGCCCAGAAGGCGCCGTCGATGGGATCATTGAGCAGGCGGAACAAATTGGTCGCATACATCGACGACCAGGCCCCAAGGCTCAGCCCGTGCACGTAAAGCCGTGGGCGCGCGTCCCTTGGCAGGGTTCGCCAATAGCCATGCACCGCCTCCTGCAGCGCCGTCGCCTGGTCGAGGCCGGTGCGCGTCTCAAGGATCAGGGCCAGCGGCGATTGCAGATAGGAATACTGTGCCGCAACCGTGGCAATGTCCCCGCCATGCATGTATTCCACCGGATCGTGGGAGCCCGGATCCATCCAGCCGGTGCCGGTTGGGCTTGCCACGATCAGCACCTCCCGCTCGAACGCGCCTTGGCGGATCAGTTCGGCCAGCGCCAGTTCGGCCCGCTCCTGCGCTGTGTCGCCATTGGCGCGGCCGACATAGACGCGGATCGGCTCCAGCGCCGGCCGCCCGGTAAAGTCTGCGATGTCCTCGGCGGTGGGGCCCAGGGTGACGAAATCCCGCCCGGGTTTGCCCATGGCGCCCCAGTCGATCAGCGACGCCGCGCTGCCGGTCATGCGCGGATCGTCGGGCGCCGGCGGCGCGTTCTGGAACAGCTCCTGCGCGGCTTCGTAGCTTTCGTCGAGCCCGGTCACCACCCGGTCGACAATGCCGTCGCGCGTTGCCACGAACAGGATCAGCACGACCGTCAGCAGACCCAGCACATTGGCGCGCCGTGGCGGCATGATGCGATAGAACCACGAACGGATCAGCCGGAACAGCGAGGCGACGAAGCGCCCCAGCGCATAGGCGATGGCAAAGACGACAAAGGCCAGCAACAGGATCGTGACAAGATGCAGCGCGGCGGCCGGTTCCATCCCCATCTTCAGGCGGAGGTCGTTCTGCCACGTCAGGCTGGAGCCGAGGACCCAGACGAAGAACGCCGTCAGCGGGATCGCGACCACCACCGTCAGGGCCAGCGCCGCCCGCCCCTTCAGCCGTGGCAGATCGGCTGCCCGCCAGATCAGGGCGACGATCTGGCCGATCAGATAACCAAGCGCCAGCACGAGACCGCCAAGGATGCCCTGCACGGCCGGCCCGCGCGGGATCAGCGACGGTGTCAGCGATGCCGCAAAGAACAGCAGACCCAGCAGAAAGCAGGGCACCGAGAACGCCCCGATGGCCTTGGCGATGCGCGCCTTGATCATGTTGCCTCCAGGATACGGGGTCATACGGTGTCGCTCCCAAGCTTGTCACAAGATAGCAAGACGCGCCATGAGGTTGCGTTCGGCACCCGCGCTACCCTGTATACCGGCCGACAGGCAACGCCGTTTCTGCGGACGCGGTTTCGGCCGGCCTGGCCGCACCGCTTGAAATCCCGGGATGCGCCGATAGGGTCGGGGTCCCGTCAGGCCTGCCGTTTCATCGGAGACCGCGCCATGTCTGGACCCGACCGATGAAAGTGCTGCCCTTCGACCTTGCCCGCGCCATGGGCGCATGTCTTTCGGTGTGCGTTGCGTTGATCGCGTTGCCCGTGCCCGCCACGGCCCAGACGGAGTTTCAGACCTTGGAGTTCCCCTATTTCACGCTGCGCAACAGGACCGGCTCGGACGACCCCGCGAATGCCTATGGCGGCAAGCGCAGTGACCTGAAAGCCGGTCTGTGCCAGGTCGAGGAACGCGATCTTGGCGTCCTTGCGCCGCTGGCCGGCGTCGCACCGAATTTCCTGCGCGAGGAACTGCTGCGCGTGCGGCGCGTGCAGGAACGGGATCCGGCGGCCATTCTGGACGCGCTCGAGGTCACGGCCGGCGAACGC
>DNSZ01000011.1 GCA_003500165.1 Paracoccaceae bacterium
GAGAAGCTCGAGCACAATTACGCGACCTACGAGATCGTCGTTGACGGGTTTCTGAAGACCTATGTCGAGACGACTTTCGTCACCTCGGAGCGCCGCCGCATCCTGCTGCGCTTCGTGCCGCAGGCGGGATCGGTCAGGCTGGCCGCGATCACCCGGCTGGAGATCGGCTGATGTGGCGCGCGGTGCTTCTGGCGATGGTGCTTCTGGGCGGCGCCATGCCGGCCCTGGCGACGCCGCAGCGCCACAGCGTGAACGAGGACGGCACGGTGCGCTTTCGCGCCACCACGATCGGGATCACCCGGGTCAGCGTGCTCGGCGACCGGATCGTGTCGATCGTGGCGGATGCCAGCTCCTATGACATGCGCAACGACGCGAACACGGGCGATGTGTTCCTGCGCTTCACCGGCCAGGGGGATGGCAGCGAGGGCGGCTACATCGTCACCGAAAGCGGGATGACGGTCAGCTATACCGTAAGCCCGTCGAACAACCCGACCGAGACGGTGCTGATCACCATCCGCCCGGTGCGCCCGCGCGAAGCCGGGGCAGCGGCGGCGGCCGCGGCCGCGCGGCCGGCGGTGGCCGGTCGGACGGCCCTGTCGACCGACAATGTCATCGCCGAGAAGATCACGCGCCCACAGGCGCCGCGCCGCAATGGCCGGGTCGCCACCTATCGCGCGAACGGGCTGGTGGCGACGGTCCGGGCCGCATCGGCGGGGGCGCAGGGGCGGCTGCTGCGCGAACAGGAGTTCTATGCCGAGGGGGTGCGCGCGGTCTGGATCCAGCGCCGGTCGCTTGGCCCGCGCGAGACCTCCTGGGTGATCGTCGTGACGGCGGGGTCGTGACATGGCCGAGATGACGCGGCGCAAGAAGCAGTTTCTGGTCTTCGGCCTGGGGGCGGCGGGCGTCCTTGCGGTGCTGGTGATCGTCTCGGAGCTGAGCCAGCCCGGCCAGATCGCCGAGTTCGCCGCCCCGACAAGCGCGGTCGACACCACGCTGATCAGCGACCGGACGGCGGCGGCTTCGCCCGAGATGAGCTGGATCACCCAAAGCCGGAACGAGCTCGAGCGGATCGCCCGGCAGATGGCCGAGGCGAACCGCGTGGCGGAAGCCGACCGCGCGGCGTTCGCGCGCGAGCTCGAGGCGGTGCGGCGCGACTATGACCGGATCATCGAGCAGCTGATCGGCAAGGTGGCCGAGCTGGAAGAGGGCAGGGCAGAGGCAGGCCTGGCGCCAACGGCAGCCGCCGCACCTGCACCGGCGGGCAGCCCGGGCGGGGCGGATTTCCTGTCGCCGCGGCGCCCGGGGCGCGCGGCCCCGGCCGAACCGGCGGCGATGCCGGCAGTCGGCGCGCCCGCTTTCGTCACCGCCTTCGCGCTCGCCGACCGGCCGGTCGCGGAGGACGACAGCGAGGTCACCGTGTACACGCTTGGCGACTATGTGCCGGCGGGCAGCTACATGCGCGCGGTGGTGCTGTCGGGCGCGGATGCGGCGACCAATGTGGGCAGCCGCGAGGACCCGATCCCGGTGCTGTTCCGGATCACCGGCCCGGCGGTGACGGCCGGCTATGCCGCGCGCGGCGGCGCCAGCGTCGATCTCACGGGCTGCACGGTGATCGGTTCGGCAACCGGCGATCTGTCGTCCGAGCGGGTGAAGGTCCGGCTGATCTCGATGACCTGCCTGAACTACAATGGCACGGTGCTCGAGGTGCCGGTCGAGGGCTACATGGCCGGCGACGGCAAGGCGGGCGTGCGCGGCGCGGTGGTCTCGCGCGAGGGCGATCTGGTGCGCAACGCGGCGATCGCGGGCGCGCTCGAAGGCCTCGGCTCGGGCATCTCGGCGGCCGGATCGGCGGTTCTGGGCACCGACCGCAACAATGCCGGCCAGGTGCTGAACGCGACCGGCGCGGGGATGATCGGCGGCGGCCTCGGCGAAGCGGCAAGCGCGCTCAGCGAGTATTACATCGACCGGGCCGAGCAGTATCAGCCGGTGGTCTCGCTTTATGGCGGCACGCGGGTGGAGCTCGTGTTCATCCGCGGGGTGCGTCTGGGATGAGACGGCCCGCGCTCCTTCTGCCGCTGGCGCTGGCCGCCTGCACGGGGTCGGGCAACACCGAACGGGACTTCCTGTGCTCGGCCCAGACCGGTGAGCCCTGCACCTCGATCTCGGCGGTCGATGGCAGCGGTCCGGCCGATGTCAGCGCGCTTGCGGGCGTCACCGAACGGCCCGAGGATGCCCGGGCGGACATGCTGACCGGCCGGACGCTGACCGCCGGCAAGGCCGGCAGCGCCGGCGGCCATGGCGGCATGCCCGATGGCGGGCATCCCTATAATGCGGCGGCCTACCGGACGCCCGAAGTGGTCGGCACGCTGTGGATCGCCCCCTATCTCGACGGCGACGCGATCCTGCACGAAAGCCGCTATGTGCATTTCGTGATCCAAAAGGGCCGCTGGCGCCAGGAGCGGCCGCGGTGAAGATGCTGCGCAACCTGGTGGGCGGGCTTTTCGACGAGCCCGACTGGACCGAAGAGACGCCGGCGCTGTTTCCCGACGCGGCGCTGTCGGACCTGCTGCCCTGGCGCAGCTACGATCCCGAACGCAGGCTTTACCACTTTGCCCATGGGGCGGGGTTCCTGTTCGAGGCCGGGCCGCTGATCGGCGCCTCCGAGGTGGCGGGCAACCTGCATGGCACGCTTCTGGCGCAGATGCCCGCGGGCGTCTGCCTGCAGGTGCTGAACTGGAGCTCGCCCGGGATTTCGGGCGCGCTCGACGCCTGGCAGGACAGCCGCCGCAACGTCTCGGCCCTGATCGACGAGATGGCCGAGGCGCGCGCCGCGCATATGATGGGCCGGCGGTTCGGGGTCGCCGCCACGGCGCGCTGCATCCCGCATGAACGCCGGGTGTTCCTGGCGGGCTGGATGGAAGGCGAGATCGGGCTTGCGCAGCAGGGCAAGCTGACCGCGTTCCGCACCGCGCTGAAGGGCTGCTTTCTCGATGCGGGCGGGCTTCGCGACGTGCCGCCCGAGGGGTTCCTCGACATCCTGTCGGGGCTTCTGCACAGCGCCGGCTGGGGCGACCGGGCACCCGGCAGCTGATAGTTGAGCGCGACCTCGGGCGAATAGCCGTCGCTGCCGGGNNAACGGATCGCCCGCCATGGCGGCGACGGCAATGGCGATCACCGCCTACCCGAAGGAATGGGATTTCGGGATGGGCGCGCTTCTGGGCGGCCAGCCCGAGCGGATCGCCGAACGCCCGGCCGGCCCGGTGCTGACCGCCTTCACCGCCCGCGCGATCGACCAGGAGACCAGCACCGGCATGATGGCGCGGGGGCGGGTCAAGCTCGAACATGCGGGCAGCACGCAGTTCGGCCGCTTCATCGCCGATTTCCAGGGCAAGAAGGACGAGTTCGACCGCCTTGCCCCGATGCTCGAAGCGGGCAATGAGAAGCTGTTCGAGACGCTCTATACGGTCGTCGCCTATGCGCGCGGCGGGCCGGTCGAGGCCGCGCTTGCCGCCCAGGACATGGCGAAGATCTATCGCCGCGCCGGGC
>DNSZ01000205.1:0-1708 GCA_003500165.1 Paracoccaceae bacterium
GCCGCGCAGGAACCCGCGCGGCCCGCCCAGATCGACGAAGGTGCCACCGGTGCCCTTGGCCGGCCGGCCGCCCCTTGCCGCCAGGATCGCGCCCGGCATCGGCGGCGCGTCTGCGGGGGGATCGCACAGGAAATCCTGCAAGACGCCGTCGACGATCAGCGCAGCAGCCTTGCGCCCCTCGATGGTGTCAAGCGCGACGATCGTGCCCTTCACGGCCCTGCCGGCAGGGCATAGCCCGCCGCCCCCAGCAGCATCGCGGTTTCATGAAGCGGCAGGCCGACCACCGCGCTCCACGAGCCCTGGATCCAGGGGACGAACGCCGCCGCCGGACCCTGAATGGCATAGCCCCCCGCCTTGCCCCGCCAATCGCCCGAGGCGAGGTAGCGCGCGATCTCCTCCTCCGAGAGCCGTTTGACGGCCACCTGCGTGGTCACGGCGCGCTGCCAGACCCGCCCCGGCCCGCGCAGGGCGAGCGCCGTGATCACCCGATGCCGCCGCCCCGACAGGAGCCGCAGGAACGCCGCCGCCTCGGCCGCATCGGCGGGCTTTCCCAGAATGCGCCGGCCAGCCGCCACGGTGGTGTCGGCGCACAGCACCAGTTCGCCCGGCCCGGGCGGCAGCGCGGCGGCCTTTTCCGCGGCGATGCGGATGGCATAGGCGCGCGGCGCCTCGCCCGGTTGCGGGGTTTCGTCGATATCGGCATGGCGCACCGCATCGGGCCGGATGCCGAGCTGGGCGAGCAATTCGCGCCGGCGCGGGCTGGCCGAACCGAGGATCAGCCGCATCGGCGCGGCGCCCGCGCTATTTGAAGCGATAGTTGATCCGCCCCTTGGTCAGGTCATAGGGCGTCATTTCCACCTGCACCCGGTCGCCCGCCAGCACCCGGATGCGGTTCTTGCGCATCTTGCCTGCCGTATGGGCGATGATCTCATGGCCGTTTTCCAACTCGACCCGGAACGTCGCATTCGGCAGGAGTTCCTTCACGACGCCGGGGAATTCGAGCAGTTCTTCCTTGGCCATGGTCACTCCGTATTCGGTTTCGCACCCCCATGCGGGGACGGCGTGGATATGCGCCGATGCCGGCGCCAAATCAAGCCCGCTTAACGCAGGGACATTGCCGTCGGGGGGGCGGCGGTTTGCTCGGGCCAATGGGCAAAGCCCCGGACATGGCCCGCTTCGCGCACCCGCGCGATGGCCGCGAGGTCGATATCGGCAGCAACCCAGCCCGGGCTGTCCCAGCCCCCTTCGGCGAGGATGCCGTCTTCGGGAAAACCCAGATCGGGCGGGCCATAGATCCCCGCCCGGCCGGTGTTGTCCGCGACCGGCGGGCACCAGGGCGCCGCCCCGATCAGCGGGGCGTTGACGGTGATGCACTGGTTTTCCAGCGCCCGCGCCCGGGCCGCGATGCGCACCCGCTCGGCCCCGGCGCGGCCTTCGGTGCAGGAAGGGATCGCGATCACCGCCACCCCGGCCTCGGCCAGCGCGCGGGCGGGCAGCGGAAACTCCGCGTCATAGCAGATCAGCACCCCAAGCGGCCCGAGCGCGGTGTCGAAGAGCCGTAGCCCGCGGCCCGCGGCGATGCCCCAATCGTCGCGCTCATAGGGGGTCGGGATCAGCTTGTCCTGATGGCCCCGCGCGCCGCCGGGCGCAAACAGCCGCGCCCGGTTGACCGGCCGCGCACCGGCGTCGAATGCGGGCGCCGAGCCGG
>DNSZ01000205.1:1720-11879 GCA_003500165.1 Paracoccaceae bacterium
ACAGCTTGTCGGCCCAGGCTTTCGGGCTCTGCGGCGGGTCGAGCGGATAGGCGGCGGCAGCAAGTCTCATCCCCGCCGGGTCGCATGGAACGGCCCCGGGCGCCAGAGCGGGCAAACGAATCCTGGAGATGAACCCTGCGTTGCCTATGCTGACCCCGCCGGGCGAAGGTGGGGGGCAGCATGGCGTTCTATCACGACCTCAAGCGCTACGATGCCGACAAGGCGCGCTGGATCGCCGAGCGGTTGCTGGCGCTGCGCACCGAATTGCGGGCCAGCGATCTGGGCCGGCGGCAGGCCGGGACGCTGGTGATCGGCTCGTGGAACATCCGCGCCTTCGACGACGGCACGCCGCGCCGCGACGAAAGCTATCACTACATCGCCGAGATCATCGACAAGTTCGATATCTGTGCGGTGCAGGAGGTGAAGGCCGATCTGGACCCGTTGCGCCGGCTGGTGCGGCTCTTGGGCCCGAACTGGGACTGGTTCGTCACCGACGTGACCGAAGGCGACCCGGGCAACACGGAACGCCAGGCGTTCCTCTACAACACCGATGTGGTGCGGTTCCGCAATCTGGTGGGCGAGCTGGTGCTGCCAGCCGACGCGCTGGTCGCGGGCGAACAGATCGCCCGGACACCCTATTTCGCGTCGTTTCAGGCGGGCTGGTTCCGGTTCACGCTGATGGGCCTGCATATCGTCTATGGCGGCAGCAATGCCGCGGCCCGGGCGCGCCGGGCGGCGGAATTGCGTGCCGTGGCCGAGCGCGCCGCCCGCCGGGCCGCGGAGACGGACGAGGTCTATGTCCTGATCGGCGACATGAACATCGAGGCACGCGACGACGCGATCATGGCCAGCCTCACCGATCAGGGCTTTACCGTGCCGTTTTTCGGGCCGACCAATCTGGGCGGCACCAAGCATTACGACCAGATCGCGTTCACCGGAAACCACCAGAAGACCAACTTCCTGCAAGCGGGCCGCATCGACTGGCGCGGCGCGGTCTTCGGCGCGGCCGACAAGGACCATTACGAGGCGATCGTGCAGGCCGCCCGCGCCACCCCCTATGCCGATTGGGATGTCAGCTATCAGGCCCATTTCGCCAGTTTCGAGATGTCCGATCACCTGCCGATCTGGGTCGAGCTGCGGACCGACTATTCGGACGGCTATCTGCGCCGCTTTGCGCCCGGCTGACCGGGCGGCGCGGGCCGCATCGCGGGGGCGTGGGCCTCCCGCCCGGCGCCGCCCTGCCAAAGGCAGGACGTCGCCCGTTGGGCCGGGCCCGGGCGCCAGGCGCCCGGGTCCGCCGCCGAGCGGGGGCTCGATGCCCCCCGAGGCGGCCCCCGATTGCGCCCCGCCCGGGCGGAGGGTAGAGCCGGGCGATGCCCGACCGTTCCGACAACGCCCCGGCCCTGCCGCCCGAGATCGCCCGGCGCCGGACCTTTGCCATCATCAGCCACCCCGATGCCGGCAAGACCACGCTGACCGAGAAATTCCTGCTTTATGGCGGCGCCATCCAGATGGCTGGCCAGGTCCGCGCCAAGGGCGAGGCGCGCCGCACCCGCTCGGACTTCATGGCGATGGAAAAGGATCGCGGCATCTCGGTCTCGGCCTCGGCGATGTCGTTCGACTTCCAGGGCTGCCGGTTCAACCTGGTCGACACCCCGGGGCACTCGGATTTCTCCGAAGACACCTATCGGACGCTGACCGCCGTCGATGCCGCGATCATGGTGATCGACGGCGCCAAGGGGGTGGAAAGCCAGACTCGCAAGCTGTTCGAGGTCTGCCGGCTGCGCGACCTGCCGATCCTGACCTTCTGCAACAAGATGGACCGCGAGGCGCGCGACACCTTCGACATCATCGACGAGATCCAGGAAAACCTGGCGATCGATGTGACCCCGGCCAGCTGGCCGATCGGCATGGGGCGCGATTTCATCGGTTGTTACGACCTGATCGCCGACCGGCTGGAACTCATGGACCGGGCCGATCGCAATGTGGTCGCCGACAGCATCGCCATCGAAGGGCTTGACGACCCCGCGCTCGCCCGCCATGTGCCCGATGCGCTGCTGCGACAGCTGCGCGAAGAGGTCGAGATGGCGCGCGCATTGCTGCCGCCATTCGAGGCGCAGGCGTTTCGTGACGGCACGCTGACACCGATCTGGTTCGGCTCGGCGCTGAACTCCTTCGGCGTGCGCGAGCTGATGGCGGGAATGGCCCAACACGGGCCGCCGCCACAGCCGCAATCGGCCAGCCCGCGCCAGATCGGCCCCGGGGAAGACAGGGTGGCGGGCTTCGTCTTCAAGGTGCAGGCGAACATGGACCCCAGGCACCGCGACCGGGTGGCGTTTCTGCGCATGGCCTCGGGCCATTTCAGGCGCGGCATGAAACTGACCCATGTGCGGACGAAAAAGCCGATGGCGATCTCGAACCCGGTGTTGTTTCTGGCCGCCGACCGGGAACTCGCGGAAGAGGCCTGGGCGGGTGACATCATCGGCATTCCCAATCACGGCCAGCTCAGGATCGGCGACACGCTGACCGAGGGCGAGGCGCTGCGGGTCACCGGCATCCCGTCCTTCGCGCCCGAGCTTCTGCAGACCTGCCGCGCCGGCGACCCGATGAAGGCCAAGCATCTCGACAAGGCGCTGATGCAGTTTGCCGAGGAAGGGGCGGCCAAGGTGTTCCGCCCGGCCATCGGGTCGGGCTTTGTCGTCGGCGTGGTGGGCGCCCTGCAATTCGAGGTGCTGGCAAGCCGGATCAAGGGCGAATACGGCCTGCGGGTGCGGTTCGAGCCGACGCAGTTCACCTCGGCCCGCTGGGTGACGGGGCCGAAGGAGGCGCTGGAGGCGTTCGCCGCGGCGAACAAAGGGCACATGGCGACCGACCATGATGGCGACCCGGTCTATCTGACGCGGCTGCAATGGGACATCGACCGGGTGGCGCGCGATCACCCCGAACTGACGCTGAGCGCGACGAAGGAGATGATGACATAGGTCCCGCGGCGGGCGCGCTCCGGGGCGCGCGCCCCGGAGCGCATGGCGACCGGTGCGATCAATCCCCCGCGAAGCGCATCTCGACCTGTCGCGTTGCGGTGAGCATGATTTCAACCCGCAAACCGGCGTCTTGGCTCCTCTCGGCGAGCGCCTTCGCCGCCGTGCCGGGGCGTTCGCCGCGAATGTCCGATCCCCAGCGCCCGGCATCGTGCAGCACGGGCGCGGGGTTCAGAAAGCCCGGGCGCAAGAGGCCAAAGCCGCGCCCGGCGCGGCGCGAAAACAGGAAATGATCGACCGGCATGGCCATCGCGGGCCAGCGCGCCAGCACGGCCCGCGCGCCCGCCCGGGTGATCGCATAGCCGCAGGTGCCATAGAAGGACGACCGCAGGCGATAGAGCGTCGCCGCCCCCACCTGCCCCAGCCGACGCCCCAGCGGAAAGCGCCGCGACCGCTGCGGCCCCGGCCAGTATTCCAGCTTCAGCGCGCCCAGGCGATGGCGGGTCATGACGGCGGTCACATCGAGCGCCATGAAGTCTGTAAAGGCGGGCGACAGCCGCGCATCGTCTTCCAGGATCACCGCACCGGGTGCCTCGTCGGAGGCCGTCCTCTGCCAGATATCGCGGTGCGTCAGCGAACAGCAGAAGTCGCCCGGCGTGGCGGGAAACGGCCCCGCCCCGGGCTGGGCGCCAAACGCCAGCGCCGCCGCCGCCATGTCTTCGCGCAGCCGGTCGCGCGCCGCCACCCGCTGCCAGCCCAGGCCCAGACCATCGAGCTGGGCCGCCATGCTGGCCAGCCGCGCCGGTTCCCGATCCAGATTGATGACGTAAATCGGCCACATGCCCGTTGCTGCCCCCGCGCGGCCGGCGCGCTTTGTTGACCCTTCGCGCGGAATGGCTTATGCGCAAGCAGCACTGGCGGCAATCCGGCCGCCCCAGACGCCCGGCGCAGGCACCAGCCGGGACCCAACGCGCACCGGCTGCGCCCCAACTGCAACGAGCAGATGACAAAATTCACCGATCTGAACCTGCACCCCAAGGTTCTGCAAGCCGTGGCCGAGTCCGGCTACGAAACCCCCACGCCGATCCAGGCCCAGGCGATCCCGCCCGCGCTGGAAGGTCGCGACGTTCTGGGAATCGCCCAGACCGGCACCGGCAAGACGGCGGGCTTCACCCTGCCGATGATCACGCTTCTGGCCAAGGGGCGCGCCCGGGCGCGGATGCCGCGCAGCCTGGTGCTGGCGCCGACTCGCGAACTGGCCGCCCAGGTGGCCGAGGCGTTCGACACCTATGCCAAGCATTTCAAGCTCACGAAGGCGCTTCTGATCGGCGGTGTCAGCTTCAAGGATCAGAATGCCGCGATCGACCGCGGCGCCGACGTGCTGATCGCCACGCCGGGCCGGCTGCTCGACCATTTCGAACGCGGTCGGCTGTTGTTGTCGGGCGTGCAGATCATGGTGGTCGACGAGGCCGACCGGATGCTCGACATGGGGTTCATCCCCGATATCGAGAGGATCTTCTCGCTGACCCCGTTCACCCGTCAGACGCTGTTCTTTTCGGCCACCATGGCGCCCGAGATCGAGCGGATCACCAACATCTTCATGGCCAATCCGGTGAAGGTCGAGGTCGCCCGCCGCGCCACGACGGCCGAGACGATCGACCAGCGGCTGGTGATGGTGACGCCCAGCCGCAAGGACCGCCAGCCAACGGAAAAGCGCGCCGCGCTGCGCGCCCTGATCGATGCCGAGGGCGCGGGCTGCACGAACGCCATCATCTTCTGCAACCGCAAGATCGAGGTCGACGCGGTGGCGAAGTCGCTGAAGAAGCATAGCTACAACGCCGCCGCCCTGCATGGCGACCTCGACCAGTCGAAGCGGATGGAGGTGCTGGGCGGGTTCCGCGACGGCAGCCTGCGGCTTCTGGTGGCGTCCGATGTCGCGGCGCGCGGGCTCGATATCCCCGCGGTCAGCCATGTGTTCAATTTCGACGTCCCGATCCATGCCGAGGATTACGTCCACCGGATCGGCCGCACGGGGCGCGCCGGGCGGACCGGGATCGCGATCACCATCTGCACGCCGATGGGCGAAAAACACCTTGCCGATATCGAAGCGCTGATCGAACGACCGATCCCGCGGGCCGACAATCCGGTCGGGCGCCCGGCGCCAAAGGCCGCGGACGCAGCGGAAACCGCGGCCCCCGAACGGCCGAACCGGCCCCGTCGCGCGCGGTCCGACAAGGGCGCCCAGGCGCCCGACCCGCTGCCCGCGACGGCGCCCGAGGCCGACGCCCAAGCGCCACGAGCCGCCGCCGCCCCGGCCGAGAACAAGCCGAAATCCAGGCGTGGCAAGGGCCGGTCCGGCGGCGGCGGCGACGCCGTGGTCGGGATGGGCGAGCATATGCCCGGTTTCATCGCGAAAAGCTTCGAGGAGCGGCTGTCCGGGTGATTTCGGGGCATCAGCTGGGGTTTCCCGGCCGCGCTGCGAGAGCCGATCGCCCGGGCCCCGACCACCCCACCCTTTTTCCGATGCGCATCACCCTGGTTCTTGTCCTGGCGCTGCTGGCGGCTTGTGCGGCACCGCGCGATCCCGGCGCACCGGTGCCGGGTCAGCTGTGGCAGGACGGGCAACCGACGGCCTGCGCCATCGTCAAGGTCACCGATGGCGATACAGTGCGGGTGCGCTGCGCCAGCGGATACGAGACGCCGCTGCGCCTCATGGGCTATGACACGCCCGAGACCTTTCGCCCGGGCTGCTGGCAGGAAGAGGTCCTGGGGAAGCGCGCCACCGCCTGGCTGCGCACCCGTCTGCGCGCGGCACGGCGGATCGAGGTCATCGAGATCGCCGGGTCGGATCGTTACGACCGCGTGTTGGTCCGGCTTGCGGTGGACGGTCAGGATGTTGGCGCCGGGCTGATCGCGGCCGGGCTTGCCGCGCCCTATGATGGCGGGCGCCGGATCGACTGGTGCGCCCGGCTGGGGGTATGACCGGGGCAGCCTGCGCCGCCCCGGCCCGGCCGATCAGAGTTGATCGCCCAGAAACGCCGTCAGGGCCTGCCACGATCCCTGCTCGGCATCGATGTCGTAGTCGCGCGAGCCGAACACCGTAAAGGAATGCCGCGCGCCGCCGAAGACCTGCGCGTCATGCTCGACCCCGGCCGCTTGCAGCTGGTCGAGCAGCGCCGCCAGATCGGCCATGCCCGACACCGGATCGGCCGAGCCGTGCAGCACCAGAACCGGCGCCGTCGTCTGGCTGTAATCCTGGCCCTCGGGCGTGGTCAGCCCGCCATGGAAGCTGACGACGCCGCTCAGGTCCGCGCCCGCGCGGGCCATCTCCAGCACCGCCGCGCCGCCAAAGCAGTAGCCGATGGCGACGACCTCTTCGGTCGCGCCGTCAAGCGCCCGCGCCGCCATCAGCGAACCCATCAGACGGGTCCGGAATTCGTCGCGGTCGCCGTAAAGCGCACCGGTCAGCGCGCGGTATTCATCGGTTGTGGTCGGTTCGACATCCTTGCCGTAAAGATCGGCCGCGACCGCGGTGTAGCCCATGGCAGCGAGCATCTCGGCGCGCCGCATCTCGTAATCGCCCAGACCGTCCCAGTCATGGATGATCAGCACCGTGCCCCGCGGCTCGGCCGCGGTGTTGCGGGCCACATAGCCCTCATAGACGGTGTCGCCGACGGTGTAGTCGAAGGGCGCGCCGGTGATCTCGGCACTGGCGGGCAGCGCGGCGGCAAGAAGCGCCGCCATCAGGATCGGACGAAAGGTCATGGATGTCTCCGCTGTCGGTTGAAGCCTGCGGGATAGATAGGGCGGCGCGGATCAAGTCCAGCGGCACGCCACCGCTGTGCCGGTCTGCCGATCAGCGACCGATCCGCGCCAGCCAGCAATTGTTCCGCGCCGAGCGGATATCGACAAAGGCGATGTCGGACCGGGCCAGCAACGCCACGGCACCGGCAGCGATCCCACCTGCGGCGACGACCCGGCCGGTGCCGGCGACGATGCGCTCGTCGCGCCCATAGCCCTTCATCAGGTAATCGGGTGAGGCCCCAAGCACCGGCGGCAGACCGGGTGCCGACCAGGGCGGGCAGGCATGAGCGCACAGAAAGATCGGCCCGATCTCGGCATAGGGGTGCCGGCCGGCGAACGGACAATGGGCGGCGATCAGCATCTCGGCGCCGGCAGGCACGTCATGCAGGCAATGCCGGCAGGGGGTATGGGCGCCGTTCGACACGGCGCGCTCGGCGGGATTGCCATGGGCATCGGGGCCGCCCGCACGCAACCGCGCGGCGGCGGCGGGATCGATGGGATGGACGGTGAACATCGTGCGGACCTCCCGGTGCGGAACGCCGCCAGGATTGCATGGGGACACGGCGTGCCACGACCCGGATGCTGCGCATTGGCGCGTGACCGCTCCGCCGCCCTTGCGGGCGACGTCGCGGATGTCAATTGTCCGGCAAGGATACCCGGACCCGGACGAAAGGCCGGCGCGTGCCTCAGGCGTCGGGGCGGCGGCGCGCCGCGACGATCTGGGCCAGGATCGCCACGGCGATCTCGGCCGGGGTTGCCGCCCCGATATCGAGGCCGATGGGGCCATGGATGCGCGCGGCGTCGCCCGCACCCATCAGCCTTTCGAGCCGAGCGGCATGGGTGCGCCGAGAGCCGAGCGCACCGATATAGAAGGCCGGGCTTGCCAGCGCCGCCCGCAACGCGGGATCGTCGATTTTCGGATCGTGGGTCAGCGCGGCAAGGCCGGTATGGGCATCGAGGGCGGGCAGCGCCTCGGGCGGCCAGTCGGCGATCACCTGCGCATCGGGAAAGCGCGCGGTCGTGGCGAAGGCCGGGCGCGGATCGATGACGATGGGCGCGAAGCCCGCGATCCGCGCCATCGGCGCCAGCGCCTGGGCGATGTGCACCGCGCCGATGACGACAAGCCGCGGCGCGGGCAGGTGCAGCGCGGTGAAGACGCCGTCATCGACGCCGGACTGGCCGCGGCGAAAGCGCTCGGCCAGCGGGCCGTCACCGGGCGGGGCGGTCAGCGCCCGGTCCCAGCTTGCCAGATCGGTGCAGAGCGCAAGCGCCCGGCGCGCGGCCCGCGCCGCCACGAGATCGGCAAGCATCGCTTCGGGCAGGCCGGGGTCCGGCCCGACCGGCTCCACCAGCACGCGGATCGTGCCGCCACAGGCCAGACCGACCGCAAACGCGTCGCCATCCGACACCCCATAGGTCAGCAGGCGCGGCCGACCGTCGGCCAGCGCGTCGAGCGCCTCGGTCACCACCGCGGCTTCGACGCAGCCGCCCGACATCGAGCCCGCGATCGCGCCCGACCCCGACACCGCCATCTGCGCACCGGGGCGGCGCGGTGCCGAGCCCCAGGTCTCGACCACCGTGGCGAGCGCCGCCCGCTGTCCCGACCGGACCCATTGCAGGGCCGTGCCCGGAATGTCGTCCTCCATCGCCGCCTCCCTCTGGCGCGGGGCCGTGTCGCGGGCTAGCTCGGCCCGCATGGCCGCCCTGCCCGATCCGTTCGATGCCTGGTTCGCCCGCCGCGGCTGGGCGCCGCATCCGCATCAGCTTAGCATGCTGGCCCGCGCAGGCGAGCCCGCGCTCTTGATGATCGCGCCCACCGGCGGGGGCAAGACGCTGGCGGGTTTTCTGCCGAGCCTGGTGGCGTTGGGCACGGCGCCGCCGCCGGGGCTGCACACGCTTTACGTCTCGCCGCTGAAGGCGCTGGCCGCCGATATCCGGCGCAACCTGCGCAGCCCGGTCGACGAGATGGGGCTCGGCATCCGCATCGAGGACCGCTCGGGCGACACGCCGCATGGCCAGCGCCTGCGCCAGCGCGCCGACCCGCCGCATATCCTGCTGACCACGCCCGAAAGCCTGGCGCTGCTGATTTCCTACGAGGACGCGCCGCGCATCTTTGCCGGCCTCTCGCGCGTGGTCGTCGACGAAATCCATGCGCTGGCGGAATCGAAGCGCGGCGACCAGCTGGCGCTGGCGCTGGCGCGGCTGCAAACGCTTGCGCCCGGCCTGCGCCGGGTCGGCCTGTCGGCAACGGTCGAGGACCCCGATGCCCTGGCGCGCTGGCTGGCGCCGCGGGGTTGCGGCGTGCTGATGGCCGATCCCGGGCCCGATCCCGACATCGCCATGCTTGAAGTGGCGGAACCGCCGCCCTGGGCGGGCGGCGGCGGGCGCCATGCGGTGCCCGCGATCCTGCGGGAAATCCGCCGCCACCGGACCACGCTGATCTTTCACAACACCCGCGCCCAGGCGGAAATCTTCTTTCACGCGCTGTGGCAGGCCAATGACGACAGTCTGCCGATCGGCATCCATCACGGCTCGCTCGCGCGCGAGGCGCGGCAATCGGTCGAGGCGGCGATGGTGGCCGGCGATCTGCGGGCCATCGTGTGCACCGGCTCGCTCGATCTGGGGATCGACTGGGGCGATGTGGATCTGGTGATCCAGGTCGGCGCGCCGAAGAACGTCAAGCGTCTGATCCAGCGGATCGGGCGCGCCAACCACCGCTACAACGCCCCGTCGAAGGCGCGTCTGGTGCCCGCCAACCGCTTCGAGGTGATCGAATGCGCCGCCGCGCTGGCGGCCGCGCGGGCGCATGACCTCGATGGTGAGCCGCGCCCGCCCGGCCCGCTTGACGTGCTGTGTCAGCACATCCTGATCCGCGCTGCATCGGGGCCGTTCGATGCCGGCCAGCTTTATGACGAGGTGACCGCGGCGGGCCCCTATGCCGCGCTCAGCCGGGCCGCGTTCGACGCCTGCCTGGATTTCGCCGCCACGGGGGGCTATGCGCTGCGCGCTTACGACCGCTGGCAACGGCTGAAACAGATTGCGCCGGGTCGCTGGGCGCTGCGCGATCCGCGGGTCGCGCGCGGCATCCGGATGAATATCGGCACCATCATCGATTACCAGACGGTCAAGGTGCGGATGAAGGGGCGCGGCGGCGCGCCGCTGGGCGAGGTCGAGGAAGCCTTTGCCGCATCGCTCAGCCCAGGCGACACGTTCCTGATCGGGGGCCGCGTGGTGCGCTATGAGTCGCTGCGCGAGATGACCGTCGAGGTCAGCCGCGACCGCGGCCGCGAGCCGAAGATCGCCGTCTTCATGGGGATCAAGATGGCCACCTCCACCCTTTTGTCGGACCGGGTGCAGGCGATGCTGGCCGATCCGGA
>DNSZ01000205.1:11891-22485 GCA_003500165.1 Paracoccaceae bacterium
TGGGGCTGCTGATGACCCAGCGGATGGAGGCGGCGGGGCTTGGCCCGCTCGGCTTTGTCGCCACCGACTACGCCACCCTGATCTGGGGGCTGCGGCCGGTGACCGACCCGGCCGGGCTGGTCGCGGCCGACGGGCTGCGCGCGGCGCTCGAGACCTGGTTGGCCGGCAACGCGGTGATGAAGCGCACCTTCCGGTCCTCGGCCATTATCGCCGGGCTGATCGAACGGACCGTGCCCGGGCGCCGCAAGACCGGGCGGCAGGCGACGTTTTCGTCCGATATCCTTTATGATACGTTGCGCAAATACGACCCCGACCACCTGATGCTGCGGATCACCCGCGCAGAGGCGATGCGCGGGCTGGTCGATTTCGGCCGCATCGAGGCGATGCTGGCCGGCACGGCGGGCCGCATCGACCATGTTCAGGCCCCCCATGTCACGCCGCTTGCCGCACCCCTGTTGCTGGAGGCCGGTCGGGTGCCGATCGCGGCAAGCGGCGAGGCCGAACTGGCCGAGGCCGAGGCGGCCCGGCTGATGGCCGAAGCCGGGCTTGCCCGGGACTGATGCCTGCGCGCCACGGGTCTGGCTGGGATGACGCGCGTCCGGGCGCGGCGGGGGGGTGGGTGGGGCCGTGCCCGGGCGCGCGCCGGGGCCTCCGCCGCCCTGGCGGGCGATGTCGGCCCGGCACCCGCACCGCCTGCCTCGGCGCCCGGGTGTCCGCACCCTTCAACGGGTTGCGGCCCGCTGGATCGCCAGGCCGTGCGGCGGATGACAAAGGCGGCAAATGGCCGGTTCCAGTCAGCTTCGTCGCGATGTCGGGGCCTTGTGTGGCGTCCGCCGACAGGGCAGCAAGGCGCCATGACGGGGGTCGATATCGTTCTGTCGGGCGCCGGGCTGGTCGCCCGCGGCTCGGGCGCGCTGTTCTGGCCGGACCGCCGGCTGCTGGTCGTGGCCGATCTGCATCTGGGCCGGTCCGAGCGTCTGGCCCGCAGCGGCGGGGCGTTGCTGCCGCCCTATGAGGGGCGCGAGACGCTGGCCCGTCTCGAAGCCGAAATTCGCGCCACCGAACCCGCCGTCGTGATCTGCCTCGGCGACAGTTTCGACGATCTTGCCGCCGAAGCTGCCCTTCCCGAGACCGAGGCGCTGTGGCTGACCCGGCTGATGGCCGGGCGGCGCTGGCTGTGGATCGCGGGCAATCACGATCCCGGCCCGCTGACCCTGCCGGGCGAACACCGCGCCGCCTTCGAACTGGGCCCGCTGATCTTTCGCCATCAGGCCAGCCCCGGTGCCACGGGCGAGGTATCGGCCCATTACCACCCCAAGCACCGGCTAGGCCTGGGCGGGCGGGGCTATTGGCGGCCCTGCTTCCTCGTCGATCATGCCCGGCTCATCCTGCCCGCTTTCGGCGCCTATACCGGCGGGATGCGCGCCGCCGATCCGGTGCTGCGCGCGCTGATGGGCCCCACGGCGCGGGCAATCCTGACCGGCACGCCGCCGCTTTGCGTGCCGATGCAGCGATGAAACCGCGCAACCCCGATTTCGAGGCCGCGCTGCGCGCCAGCTTCGCCGCCCAGGCGATGATGCGCACGCTGGGCGCCGAGCTGGTCGCCGTCACCCCGGGCCGGGTGGTGATCGCCGCCCCGATCGGGCGCGGCGTCACCCAACAGCAGGGCATGGCCCATGCCGCCCTGCCCTTTGCAATCGGCGATTCGGCGGCCGGCTACGCGGCGCTGTCGCTGCAACCGGCCGGGACCGAGGTGGTGACGAGCGAGATGAAGATCCACCTTCTGGCACCGGGTCGGGGCGCGCGACTGATCGCCACCGGCACGGTGATCCGGGCCGGCCGGCGGCTGGTCGTGGCGCGCGCCGATGTGGTCGCGGTCGCGGCGGGGCGCGAAACGCCGGTCGCCACATTGCTTGGCACCATCGTGCCGGTTGCCGCAGAGGGGTGATACCAACGGTCATGGACAACGACCGTTGTCCACCTCCCGCCCCGGGCCATGGGCGTCACCGACCCAGCGCCGCCAGCATCGGGCCGAGCCAGGGCGCATAGTCCCGCCAGGCCCGCGAACTGCCGCGATAGATCGGCTGGCGCACCTGACAGGCCGAGGCGGTGCGCACCGGGCGATGGTTGCGCCCAAGGTCCAGAACGGCCGGGTCCCAGGCGAGGCCGAGATCCGCGCAGAGCGCGCGCGCCTCGATCTCGGGCGCCTCGGTCAGCGCCGCATAGTCGAGCATCCGCAGCCGATCGGGCAGCAGCGCCCGCCAATGCGCCATCAGCGCCGCATATCCCCTGGCATAGCGGCCAAGCCGGCGCTGATCATAGGTGAAATCGAGCCCGGCCGCGCGAAAGCACGCGCGATAGCACGACCAGCAGACCGCGGCGGCGTCCCGTCGCAGATGGATGATGCGGGCCTCGGGGAAAGCGGCCGCGATGACCCCGACGAAGCGGAAATTGAGCGGCATCTTGTCGGTTACCAGCCGGACCGGACCGGGCCGAAATGCCGCGATCGCGGCAAGATAGCGGGACCGAATCGCGGCCAGGCGGGCTTGCGTCAGCGGCGCATCGAGCCCGCCCGTGCGGCGGATCGCCAGCGCCAGCGCTTCGGTTTCGCCGGCGCCCGCCACATCGGGATGACCGGTGAGCAGTTGCTCCACCAGCGTGGTGCCCGAGCGCGGCATGCCGATGATGAAGACCGGCGTGAAGGGTACGGGGTCCGGCCGATCGATCATCGGCGCAGGATCACCGAATGCCGCGCGCAGCGCGTCGAATTCCCGCTCGTGGCGATCGGGGTCGAGCGGCCAGATGCACCGGTGCAACGCCGCGGCCGCGTCAAGCCGCGCCACGGACCCGGCGCGATCGCCACGCCGGATCGCGATCTCGGCCAGCCCGTGAAGCGCCTTGATCCCATCGGGGCGCCCGCCGGCCGGGCTTGCGAGGATCGCCTCGAACCGGGTCGCCAGCGCGTCGAGTTCGTCCTCGCGCGCCAGCGGCACGAAGCCCCGCGCGCAATCGGCCGCCATCGGATCAAGCGCCAGTGCCGCCCGCTTGGCCGCGGCGGCAGCCGTGAAATCGCCCTGGGCCAGCCGGGCGACGGCCAGATTGTCGACGATGCCGGCATCGCCCGGGCGCAAGGCGTTCGCCGCCTCGAACGCCGCGACCGCGCCTTCCGCATCGCCCATATCGACGCGAACCATCCCCAGATTGCACAGCGCTGCCGGGTCGGCGGGGTGGGCGGCAAGAACCCGGCCATAGGCCACCGCCGCTTCAGGCAGATCGCCCTGCGCATGCAGCGCCTCGCCGAGGCCAAAGCGCGCATCGCGGTCGTCGGGTGACATATCGGTGGCGCGCGAAAACGCCGCGACCGCGCTGTCGGCTTCGCCAGATTGCAAATGGGCATAACCCAGTCGCACCTCACCGCGCGCGCCCGCCCCGCACGCGACCGCGCGGCGAAAGGCCGCGACCCCATCGGCCAATCGCCCCGCCATGCAGGCCGCCGCGCCGAGCCGCAGCAGCAGGTCCGGGTCATCGGGCTGCAGCCGGGCGGCGGCCGCGAGCATGTCAGATGCGGCGGCCGGCCTGCCGAGGCGCAGCAGCGCCGCCGCCGCAATGTCGTGAAGCGGGACCGATGCCGGCCCTGCGTCCAAGAGCGGGGTCAGCCGGGTCAGCGCATCGGCCGGGCGGCCGGCGGCCAAGAGCGCCTCGGCCTCGGTGCGGGCCTGGCTCAACTCATCGGCTGGCGGCGCGGCGGTGTCGAGCGCGCGCAGCGCCGCGCGCGCCCTGCGGTTGCCCGGATAGCGCCGGACCAGATCGGACAACACCGCCACGGCCTGCGCCCGCCCGCCCTGCCTGCGATACTGCCGCGCCTTGCGCAGCGCCTGTTCGACCGAACCCCCCATCCGTGCCTCCTGCCAAGATGCGGCAAGACTGGGCCCGGAAAACTTCGAATCGCTTAATGCCAACGGTCATTGAGAATGACCGATATACCAAGGCGCGATGCGAACGAACCATACCAACGGTCATTGGGAATGACCGTTCGCCGCCTCCCGCGCCCCGTCTCCCCGACGGAGCGCATGGGTTCTGATCGGTGCAAGCCGGCATGACCTGCCGGCGCGGCGCGGGCGGTCAGGCGCCAGCGGGCTTGTGAATGCGATCCGGGGTCACTGCGCGGTGGCATCGCCGGCCGCCTCGGCCTTTTCGGCCAGCAGCAGCCATTCCTCCTCGGCCTCGGTCAGCGCCCGGCGGCGATCGGCAAGCGCCGCGCTGGCCCGGCCGAAGGTCTCTGGGGCGCGGCCGTAAAGCCCCGGATCGGACAGCGCTTGCTCAAGCTTCGCGATCTCCGTTTCCAGCCGATCGATCGCGTCGGGCAGCTTCTTCAGCCGGTCGGCCTCGGGCAGGGTCAGCCCGGTGGCGCGCCGCGTCGGCCGGCTCTCGCGCGGCGCGCGACCGGCGGGTTTGGCGGTGCGGACCGGTTCGGGGTCGGCGCCAAGCGGCGGCGCACCGCGCTGCGCGACCATGTCCGTCCAGCCGCCGGCATAGGCCACCGCCCGGCCCTGGCCCTCCATCAGCACGGTCGCGGTGGCGACACGGTCGATGAAGTCGCGGTCGTGACTGACCAGCAGCACCGTGCCGGGATAGCCGTCCAGCACCTCCTGCAGCAAATCCAGCGTCTCGATATCAAGGTCGTTGGTCGGCTCGTCGAGCACCAGAAGGTTCGATTCGCGGGCCATGATCCGGGCCAGCAGCAGACGCGCCTTTTCACCGCCCGAAAGCGACCGCACCGGGGCCCGCGCCTGTGCCTCGTCGAACAGGAAATCCTTCAGATAGGCGACCACATGGCGGGGCTGGCCGCGCACCATCACCTGGTCGGCACGGCCCGGCAGGCGCATCGCGGGATCGCCCGTCAGGCTTTCCCACAGCGTCGCCTCGGGGTCGAGTGCGGCGCGGTTCTGATCAAACACCGCAACCTCCAGCCCGGTGCCATGGCGGACCTGCCCGCGATCGGGCGCCAACTCGCCGGTCAGAAGCCGCACCAGCGTGGTCTTGCCGACCCCGTTCGGCCCGACGATGGCGATGCGGTCGCCGCGCAGGATGCGGATCGAGAAATCCGCGATCACCTGGGTGTCGCCAAAGCGCTTGGCGATCCCGTCGGCCTCGATCGCCCGCTTGCCCGACCGCGCCCCGTCCGACAGCGCCAGCGCGGCGGTGCCGGGCCGGCCCACCATCGCCGCCCGCTCGGCGCGCAGATCGGCCAGCGCGCGCAACCGGCCCTGGTTGCGCCGCCGCCGGGCGCTGATGCCCTCGACCGCCCATCGTGCCTCGGCGCGGATCTTGCGGTCGAGCTTGTATCGGGCGGTCGCCTCGGCCTCCCAGACCTGCTCGCGCCAGGCCTCGAACCCGTCGAAACCGCCATCGCGCCGGCGCAGCTCGCCCCGGTCGAGCCACAACACCCCCTGCGCCAAACCGTGCAGAAATGCCCGGTCATGGCTGATCAGCACGATCGCGGCGCGGGACCGGGCCAGCTCCGCCTCGAGCCAGGCGATCGCCGCGATATCAAGATGGTTGGTCGGCTCGTCGAGCAGCATCAGATCGGGCGCGCCAGCCAGCAGACGAACGAGCGCGGCGCGCCGGCGCTCGCCGCCGCTGGCCGCCTCGGGCGGGCGGTCGAGCGCCAGATGCAGCCCTTCGCCGGCCCGTTCGACCCGCCACGCCTCGCCCGGCGCCAGCCCGGCGGCGGCATAGGCGCCAAGGCTTGCGAAACCGGTGAAGTCGGGCTCCTGTTCCAGATAGCCCGCGACCGTGCCGGGCGGCATGGCGCGGCGGCCGGCATCGGGCTCGAGGAGCCCCGCGATCACCCGCATCAAGGTCGACTTGCCGGCGCCGTTCCGGCCGATCAGCGCCAGCCGCTCGCCCGGATGCAGCGTCAGATCGAGCGCATCGAAAAGCGGCCGGCCACCGAAACCGAGCGTGACGCCGGTCAGCTGCAACAGGGGGGCACGCGACATCGCCCGCGCCTAGCCGCCTGCCGGCGGCCGGTCAAGCCGCGGCGCGGCCCAACGGGCGGCGTCGCGCGACAGCGCGACCGCCGCCGGGCGGGAGCCGCCCCACCTCACCCCGCCGGCAGCCGCGCCTCGACGAGTTCGGCCCAGAACGAACAACCCGCCGGGATCGCGGCATCGTTGAAATCATAGGCCGGGTGATGAACCATCGCGGTATCGCCATTGCCGACCAGGATATAGGCGCCGGGCCGGGCATCGAGCATGAAGGCGAAATCCTCTCCCCCCATGATCAGCGGCGCCGCCGCCGTCGGCGCCCCGGTTACCCGCTCGGCCACCCGGGCAGCGAATTCGGTTTCGGCCGCGGCGTTGACCATCACCGGATAGCCGCGCTCATAGACGGTCTCGGCCCGGGCGCCAAACGCCGCCGCCGTGTGGCCGGCGATCTCGGCCAGCCGCCGCTCGGCCAGATCGCGGATCGCCGCGTCATGGCTGCGCACGGTGCCGCGCAGCCGCACCGTTTCGGGGATGACGTTGTGCGCGTCCGAACCCGTGCGAAACGAGGTGACCGAAACCACGACCTCGCCGACCGGGTCGACATTGCGCGATGCGATCGACTGCAGCGCGATGACGATATGGCTGGCGACCAGCGTCGTGTCGATCGCGTCATGCGGTTTCGCCGCGTGCCCGCCCTTGCCGGTGACGGTGATGGCGAATTCGTCCGCGGCAGCAAAGAACGGCCCCGGGCGGATCGCGAACTGGCCGACCGGCAGGCCCGGCATGTTGTGCATGCCATAGACCTCGTCGATCGCGAAGCGCTCCATCAGACCGTCATCGACCATTTCCCTGCCGCCGCCGCCGCCCTCTTCGGCGGGCTGAAAGATCACCACCGCAGTACCGTCGAAATTCCGCGTCTCGGCCAGATACCGCGCCGCGCCAAGCAGCATCGCGGTGTGCCCGTCATGGCCGCAGGCATGCATCCTGCCCGGCACGGTCGAGGCATGGGCGGCCCCCGTCGCCTCGACGATCGGCAGCGCGTCCATGTCGGCGCGCAGCCCGATGACCCGGCCCGACCGATCGGTCCTGCCCCGGATCACCCCGACCACGCCGGTCCGCCCGATGCCGGTGACCACCGCGTCACAACCGAAGGCGCTGAGCTTGTCGGCGACGATCCCGGCGGTGCGGTGGGTGTCGAAAAGCAGTTCGGGATGGGCGTGCAGATCGCGGCGCCAGCAGGCGATCTCGTCATGCCATTCGGCGATGCGGTTGCGGATCGGCATGGGTGGCATCCTTCCCTTGACGGATCGGTCTCAGATGGGGTGACGGACGCCCCCGGTCAAGCCGCCCTCGCCGCCACGCGGGCCGGCCGCGCCAAGGCCCGCAAGGGCCGGGGCGCGCGCGCGCCGAAAGCGTCCCGCGGCTCACTCGATGCTGCGCCGGATCTGGCGGATCGCCAGCCAGACAAGGGCGACGACCGGCAGCACCAGCGCGGCCGTCAATGCGGCCGTGTCAAGGCCCAGCAACGCCTTGGCCGGCGCGGCAAGCAGGTAGCTCGCCAGATTGACCCCGTAATAGCTGATCGCCACGACCGACAGCCCCTCGACCGTCCTTTGCAGGCGCAGCTGCAGATCGGCACGTCGGTTCATGCTTTCGAGCAGCGACTGGTTTTCCGCCGATCGGGCGACATCGACGCGGGTGCGCAGCAGGTTGCCGGCGCGTTCGGCCCGTTCGGTCAGCCGGTCGAGGCGGCCCGCCGCCGCGCGCAGCGTGCGCATCGACGGCTCGAACCGGCGCATCATGAATTCGCGCAGGCCCTGGCGGCCGCGAAAGCTCGTCTCGCGCAGCACCTCGATGCGGGCGCGGACGATCTCGGCATAGGCATCGCTGGCCGAGAAGCGATAGCCATGGGCGACCTGCAGATGCTCGAGTTCGGCCGAGATGTCGAGCAATTCGTGCAGCGCTGCCTCGGCATCGACGGTGTCGGCGCGCATCTGGCCGACGACGGCCTCAAGCTGTGTGTCGGCGCCGCTCATCTGCGCGTTGATCCGCCGCGCCACCGGCAGCGCCAGCATCGCCATCACCTTGTAGGTCTCGATCTCCAGAAGCCGTTGCACGATGCGGCCCAGCCGGCGTTCGCTGGCCTCGGGCGATGCGAACACCGCCATCCGCAAATGCCCGGTCGGGTCGATGCGGAAATCGGTCGCCACCACGGCGGCCCTGTCGTTGACATAGGAGGCCGCGACGCTGCCGGGGTCGAACCAGGTGTCAAGACGCGCCGACAGCGCCTTGTCGTCCTCATCGCGGCGCGCCTCGACCCGGACCAGCACCGCCGACAGCACCTTGCCCGGTGCCGCCGCCAGCCAGTCGTCGGGATAGACATCGAACGCGCCAGGGTCGAAGGGCCGCTCCATCACGCCGGGTGCAAACACGGTATAGGTGACGAATTCGCTGTGGCATTCCCATTTGATCGTGAACCGGCCCATGGGGCCGAAGAAATGCGTCGCCCCCTCGGGCGGGTGGGCGGCCCCGAACCGGTCCAAGAGCGCCAGCAGATGCGCCCGGTCGGCCGCGCGGTCGCGCTTGGCGGCGTCCTTCTCGCGCTTGATCGCCAGAAACACCGCGTGGCAGGGCGGGTTGAGCACCGGAAACGGGCGCGCGTGCAGCTCCTGCGCCAGATCGTAACGGAGCGGGTGATCCTCGATCCCGGCCATCCCGTCCTAGCCCCCGCGCTATTTGATCAGCCGCAACAGCTTGTCGAGGCTCTCGCGCGCATCGCCATAGAACATCCGCGTGTTGTCCTTGAAGAAGAGCGGATTCTCGATCCCCGAATAGCCCTTGCCCTGACCGCGCTTCGACACGAAGACCTGCTTGGCCTTCCAGACCTCCAGCACCGGCATCCCGGCAATCGGCGAATTCGGGTCCTCCTGCGCGGCCGGGTTCACGATGTCGTTCGAGCCGATCACGATCACCACGTCGGTCTGCGGGAAATCGTCGTTGATCTCGTCCATCTCGAGCACGATGTCATAAGGCACCTTGGCCTCGGCCAGAAGCACGTTCATGTGCCCCGGCAGCCGGCCGGCCACCGGATGGATGCCGAAGCGCACCGTCTTGCCCGCCTTGCGCATGGCATGGGTCAGTTCCGACACTGCGTTCTGCGCCTGTGCCACCGCCATGCCATAGCCGGGCACGATGATGATCGAATCGGCGTCTTCCAGCGCCGCGGCCACGCCATCGGCATCGATCGCGATCATCTCGCCCTCGATCGCCTGGGCCGGCCCCTGATCGCCGCCGAAGCCGCCAAGGATGACGCTGACAAACGAGCGGTTCATCGCCTTGCACATGATGTAGGACAGGATCGCACCCGACGAGCCCACGAGCGCGCCCACCACGATCAGCAGGTCATTGCCCAGCGAGAAGCCGATCGCGGCGGCCGCCCAGCCCGAATAGCTGTTCAGCATCGACACCACGACCGGCATGTCGGCGCCGCCGATCCCCATGATCAGGTGATAGCCGATGAAAAGCCCCGCCAGCGTCAGCAGAACCAACGCCCAGGAACCGCCCGACCCCAGATAGACGAACAGCAGGACCAGCGACAGCGCCGCTGCCGCCGCGTTCAGCAGATGCCCGCCGGGCAGTTTCCGGGCCGCTGTGTCCACCTGAAACGGCAAACGCGACGACGTGCCGGCCAGTTTCGCATAGGCGATGACCGAGCCGGTGAAGGTCACCGCACCGATCCAGATGCCCAGAACCAGCTCGACCCGCAGGATGCCGATCTCGACGCTCGACTTCTTGGCGATCAGCTGACCGAAGGCCGAGAGCCCGTCATGGACCTCCCTGGGAAGTCCGATGGCGGTAATCCCGTCCGCGCCGACCGCGCCCAGCACAAGGCCCTGCGCCTCGTAGACGCCGCCGACATAGTTGATCATGAGGTCGGCGTTGAAGCCCACGAACACCGCCGCAAGCCCGACCAGCGAATGCATGATCGCCACAAGCTCGGGCATCTGGGTCATCTCGACCCGGGTGGCGAGCCGATAGCCGACCGCCGCGCCGCCGGCGATCAGCACCAGCGAAATCAGCCACAGGCCCGAACCGGGCCCGAACAGCGTGGCGAGAACGGCGACAGCCATGCCGACGATGCCATACCAGACGGCGCGCTTGGCGCTTTCCTGCCCCGACAGGCCGCCAAGGCTGAGGATGAACAGGATGCCCGCGACAACATAGGCCGCAATCGTGAATGCGTCTTCCATGGCCCGGTGCCCCCTAGGATTTCTGGAACATGGCAAGCATGCGCCGTGTTACGAGAAAACCGCCGAAGATGTTGATGGCGGCCATGAAGATGCCCGCGGCGGCCAGCAGGGTGATCAGGACGCTGGTCGATCCGATCTGGATGAGCGCCCCCAGAATGATGATCGACGAGATCGCGTTGGTGACCGCCATCAGCGGCGTATGCAGCGCGTGCGAGACGTTCCAGATCACCTGGAAGCCGATAAAGACCGCCAGGACGAACACGATGAAATGCTGCATGAAGCTTGCCGGCATGCCCGGGATCATCCCGACGCCCAGCACCAGCGCGGCGCCGGCGCCAAGCAGCGACACCTGCC
>DNSZ01000205.1:22516-29333 GCA_003500165.1 Paracoccaceae bacterium
ACATTGTTGGCGTAAAGCGTCGAGGATTGCGTCGCCATGCGGCTGGCGAAATCGGTGTAGCCGACGATGGTCACATCGTTCTCGGTGACGAATTTCTCGCCCGGCCGGGTCAGCTCGCAATTGCCGCCCTTTTCGGCCGCCAGATCGACGATCACCGAACCCGGTTTCATCACCGCGACCATGTCCTCGGTCCACAGCTTCGGGGCGGGCCGGTTCGGGATCAGCGCCGTGGTGATGACGATATCCACCTCGGGCGCCAGCTCGCGGAACTTCTCCAGCTGCTTTTCGCGGAATTCGGGCGAGGATGGCGCGGCATAGCCGCCGGTGGCCGCACTGTTCTGGCTGGTTTCCTCGAAGTCGAGATAGACGAATTCGGCGCCCATCGATTCGATCTGTTCGGCCACTTCGGGACGCACATCGAAGGCATAGGTGATCGCGCCCAGCGAGGTCGCGGTGCCGATCGCGGCAAGCCCGGCGACGCCCGCGCCAACCACCAGCACCTTCGCCGGCGGAACCTTGCCCGCCGCGGTGACCTGGCCGGTGAAGAAGCGGCCGAAATTGCTGCCCGCCTCGATCACCGCGCGATAGCCCGCGATATTGGCCATCGACGACAGCGCGTCCATCTTCTGGGCGCGGCTGATCCGCGGCACCATGTCCATGGCCAGCGCGGTGGCACCGGTCTCTGCCACCTGTTTGAGCAGCGCCTCGTTCTCGGCCGGATAGAAAAAGCTGATCAGCGTCTGGCCGCCCTTCAGCCGTCCGGCCTCGGCCTCGGTGGGCGGGCGGACCTTGGCGACGATGTCGGCGCGCGTCCACAGCGCCTCGGCGCCGGGGACCAGGGTGACGCCGGCCGCCGCATAGGCATCGTCGGTGAAGCCGGCCCGCAGCCCCGCCCCTGCCTCGATCGCCACCTCATGGCCGAGCTTTTGCAGCGCCTTCGCCGAATCGGGGGTCAACGCCACGCGCGCCTCGCCCTCCATCACCTCCTTGGGGATGCCGATCTTCATTCCGGTCTCCTCGATGTCTCGCACAGGGCGGGCCGCGAACCCGCGCAACGGCGCCTCTTAACATCACGCTTTCACGCGCCACAAGCGCTGCGCCGCGGCAAGGCGCAATCGGCCCGACCGCGACGCGCCCCGCGGCGCGCGGGCCGGCCGCCGGGCGGGGCTCGATGCCCCGGCCGGCGGCCCCTCCGCCTAGATCCAGCGCCGGGTGCGGGCGGCGAAGGCCGCCCATTCGTCGCCGAAGGTCGCGGCGATGCGCGCCTCTTCGGGCTTGATGAAGCGGTCCTGCAAGACGATCCCCAGCGCCGGCGCGACGATCAGCCCGATCGGCGAGCCCAGCACCAGCGACAGGCCGGCCACGATCAGCACCCCGGCCAGGTAGATCGGGTTGCGGGTGTAGCGAAACGGCCCCGTCGTCACCAGAACCCGCGGCACCGCGCCGGGCGTGCCGTCTGTCCCATGCCGCTCGAATTCGCGGAACGCGAGAAACACCAGCCCGCCGCCTGCCGCCAGCAAGGCGGTGCCCGCGAGCAGGGCCAGCAGGCCCGGCGATGCACCAACGGGTCGGAACGCCATCACCACAAGCAGCGCCACGCCCATCCACACCGGCGCAATATCGAACTTTTTCAGCATCTCCTCCTCCTACACCCAGCGGCGGACCCGGGCCTGATACTCCCGATAGGGCTGGCCCAGCGTCGCCGCCAGAATCGGTTCCTCGCGGCGGATGAACCGCCATTCCAGCACCGCACCCAGCGCCGGGACCAGCAACAGCCCCAACCAGGATTGCCAGCCCACGGCAAGGCCGGCCAGCACCAGCAGATCGCCGACATAGATCGGGTTGCGCGACCAGCGGTAGACGCCGCCATCGACCAGCCCCGAAGGCGGACGGCGCGGGATCAGCGTGGTGCGCCGGCGCAGGAACGCCCAGAACGCCGCCAGCATGATGCCCAGCCCCAGCGCGATCAGCAGGCGGCCCAGCCAGATCGGCCAGGCTGCGTCGATGGCCGGCGTCAGGCCCGACAGCGCCCAGGCCAGCGCCGCGAAAACGGCCAGCCATAGCGGCGGCATGTCGAACAGATCGCGCAACCGATGCATCGGCGCCCCTTTTCCGTCGGCTTGCGATAGGCGAAACGGGCCCGTCGGGGAAGGGGGCATGGCGATGCGCAGGCCGATCCGGCTGCGACGGTTTCGCGCGGGAGACGCGCCGGCTTGCCATGCGCTGTGCCGGCGCGCGGTGCATATCGGCGCGGCCGCGGCCTACACGCCCGAAGAGCGCGCCGCCTGGGTGCCGCCCGGCCCGATGCCCGAAGGCTGGCCCGATCGGTTTCGGGGCCAGCTTGCATGGGTTGCCCAGGCCGGGCGGCGGCTGGCCGGGTTCATCGCCGCCGGGCGGGACGGGCATATCGACCTGCTTTACACCGACCCCGATTTCACCCGGCAGGGCATCGCGCGCCGGCTTTATGCCCGAGCCGAGGCCGAACTCGCCGGCCTCGGGCTGTCGCTGCTGACCACCGAGGCCAGTCTGGTGGCCCAGCCCTTCTTTGCGGCGCAGGGCTGGCAGACGGAGGCGCGCCAAAGCGTGATCCGGCGCGGCGTCGCGCTGACCAATTTCCGCATGGCGAAACGGCTCGGCGGGTGCCCGGTCACTCCTGGCCGATGAAATCGGCCGGATTGAACTGGCCGATATTGCGCAGGATCTGCTGCCACAGCGTGATCTGGGCGATGTTGGTGTCGGTCACCCGGCGGGAGAACGCGACCGGCCGGCCGTCTTCAAGGTCGAGCCGTTCGACATTCGCCACCCGGTCGTTTTCGGTGAAGGTGATCGCGACAATGCTGCGGTTAAGCTCGCGCGGCGCCGCCGCCCCGATGGTTCGGGTGCGGTAGGAAACCCACAGCCAGACCCGATCGCCCATCACGCCCGAGGTCACCGGCGGGCCCAGGGCCTCCTCGACCGTGGCGCGGGTATCCGCCCCCACGGCCACCTGCGCCAGCGCGGCATTGTCGGGAACGTAGCCGTGATTCCGGTAAAGCGGCGAGCATCCCGCAAGCGCAAGCGCCGTCACCGCCACCATGGCGATCCGCGCCGGCCTCCGGCAACTTGGCTTGGCTTGATTGCGCCCCATATCCGCGCCTTATCTAAGCCGGCACGCCCGTTCAACTCGGAAGGTAGCATGACGCCCCCCCCTGCCCCGCCATTTTCGGACCCGATCGCACCAGCCGCGCTGGCGCGGCGCCAGGAGATCGCGATCGATGTTGCGCCCGACCCGGGCGCGGCGCGCGGAATCGCCGATGCGCTGGGCCTGCTCGGGCTGAAGGGTGCGCGGCTGCGCGGCATCCTTCGACCGGCAGGCGCGCGCGACTGGCGGCTCGAAGCGCGGCTCACCGCGACCGCGACCCAGCCCTGCGTCGTCACACTGGCCCCGGTCGTCACCCGAATCGACACACCGGTGACGCGGCGCTTTGTCGCCGATTGGGTCGAGCCGGGACCGGGCGAGCACCAGATGACCGCCGATGAGGACGAAATCGAACCGATCGGACGACGGATCGATCCCGGCGCGGTGCTGGTCGAGGCGCTGTCGCTGGCCCTTCCCGACCACCCCCGCGCGCCCGACGCGGCACCGCCCGACGCCCCCGAGGACGCGGTCGGAGAGGCCCGGCATCGCCCCTTTGCCGGGCTCGCGCGAAAGCTCGGCGACGGCGAACGCGACTGACCGAGGGCGCCGTGGTCGGCGCGGGCGGCCGGAAAGCATCGGCGCAGATAGGGGTTGCGCCGGGCTGCGGTGCGGCTATGTTCGCGCTCTTGCGGATATCTGGCGATGCACGTCCGGCGCGGCGGCGTGGCTCTGATGAAATCGAAGGTGCAGGAATGGCTGTCCAACAGAACAAGGTGACGCGGTCGCGCCGCAACATGCGGCGGGCCCATGACGCGCTCGTGGCCGCGAACCCAAACGAGTGCCCCGATTGCGGCGAACTGAAGCGTCCGCATCACGTTTGCCCGGCCTGTGGGCACTATGCCGGCCGCGAAGTGGTCGCGATGACCGACGAGGTCGATCTCGACGAAGACGACGCAGCCTGACGGCCGGCGGGGCCGCCCGATGACAGGCAGCCAGCAACACCCGCGCGCGGTCATTTCGATCGACGCCATGGGCGGCGATCGCGGACCGGCCGCGGTGATCGGCGGCATGGCCAAGGCAGCCAGGGCCGAACCGACGCTGCATTTCATCGTGCACGGCCCCGCGGGCGAACTGACCCCGCTGATCGCGAAATATCCCGCGCTGGCCGGGCGATACGATCTGCACCACAGCGACGGCGCGGTATCGATGAACGAAAAACCCAGCCAGGCTTACCGCCATGCGCGCGGCACCTCGATGTGGTCGGCACTCGATTCGGTGCGCGAGCGCGAGGCGCCGGTGGCGATTTCCTGCGGCAATACCGGCGTCCTGATGCTGTTGTCGATGCGACGGCTGGAGATGGCCCCGGGCGTCAACCGCCCGGCGATCGCGGTGTTGTGGCCCACCCGCGATCCCGGTCGCTGGAACATCATGCTCGATGGCGGGGCCGACAAGCGCGCCGGCGAACAGGACCTGCTGCACTATGCGCTGATGGGGGCGGCCTATGCCGATTGCGGCCTTGGGGTCGACCGGCCGCGCGTCGGGCTGTTGAATGTCGGCACCGAAGAGTTCAAGGGCCGGCCCGAATTGCAGGCGGCGCATGCGCTCATCGACCGCGCGGCCGAGGCGAACGGCTTTCGTTCGGTCGGCTTTGTCGAAGGCAGCGATCTGCCGGCGGACAAGGCCGATGTGATCGTCACCGATGGCTTTACCGGCAATGTGGCGCTGAAGACGGCCGAGGGCACCGCGGGGCTGATGCGCGATCTGCTGCGCGAGGCGTTTCGCCACAGCCCGCTGTCGCGGCTTGCTGCGCTGGCGGCCTATACCTCGTTGCGGCGACTGTCCAAGCGGATGGACCCGCGGCGGATGAATGGCGGCGTCTTCCTGGGCCTGAACGGGATCGTGGTGAAGTCGCACGGTGCCTCGGACGCGACCGCCTTTGCCGCCGCGATCAAGCTGGCGACGCCGATTGCCCAGGCCGGCCTGGCCGACAAGGTCGCCGCGCGCATTGCGGCCGGCGGTTGGACCGGCGAGGCCGGGGCCGGGCAACCCGACCCGGCAGCCTCCAGGCGCGAGGCATGAGCGTCACGCGGTCCATCGTCACCGGTGTCGGTCATTACCTGCCCGACCGCGTGGTCGAGAACAGTTATTACGAACAGACCCTCGACACCTCGGATGCCTGGATTCGCTCCCGCAGCGGGATCGAACGGCGGCGTTTCGCGGCACCGGGCGAACTGACCTCGGACCTTGCACTTCGGGCGGCGGCGTCGGCCATCGCACAGGCAGGGCTCGACCCGGCGGCGCCCGGGATCGACGGTATCATCGTGGCGACATCGACGCCCGACAACACCTTTCCCGCCACCGCGGCACGGGTTCAGGCCGGCCTCGGCCTGTCGGGCGGCTTTGCCTTCGACATCCAGGCCGTCTGCGCGGGATTCGTCTATGCGCTCGCCAATGCGGATGCGCTGATTCGGGCGGGGCTGGCGCAGCGGGTTCTGGTTGCCGGGGCCGAGACGTTTTCGCGCATCCTCGACTTTTCCGACCGCAGCACCTGCGTGCTGTTCGGCGACGGCGCCGGAGCGGTGATCGTCGAGGCCGCGCCCGGCACCGGCGGCGCCGCGGATCGGGGCGTTCTGGCCGCCGATCTGAACAGCGACGGGCGCTACCGCGACCTGCTTTATGTCGATGGCGGGGTGTCGAGCACCGGGACCGCCGGGCAGTTGCGGATGGCCGGTCGCGAGGTGTTCCGCCACGCGATCGAGAAGCTGGCCGACACCGCCGAGGCGGCGCTGGCCAAGGCCGGGCTGTGCGCCGCCGATATCGACTGGCTGGTGCCCCACCAGGCCAATCTGCGCATCATCACCGGCACCGCGCAGCGCGCCGGTATCCCGATGGAAAAGGTGGTCATGACAGTGGCCGATCACGGCAACACCTCTGCCGCGTCGATCCCGCTGGCGCTGTCGGTGGCGGTGATGATGCGCAGATTGGCCTGGTGGGGCACCAGCCAGTCGATATCGGCGGCGGCCTTGTCTGGGGCGCCATCGTGCTGCGCTGGTAGAAAACCGCGCCCTGCCAAGGCGTTGGTCTTGACGGCTCAGAAAGTGCTGCCTAGGGTCGCGGCCAAACAGGGGGAACAGCAATGGCCGGCAAGACCTTGACACGTATGGATCTCAGCGAGGCGGTGTTTCGCGAGGTCGGCCTCTCGCGCAACGAATCGGCCGAGATCGTGGAAAGCCTGCTGACCCATGTCTCGGACGCGCTGGTAGACGGCCAATCTGTCAAGATTTCCTCTTTCGGCACTTTCACNNGAAGAGGTGCCGATCCTGCCCCGCCGGGTCATTTCGTTTCGGCCCTCGCATCTGATGAAGGACCGCGTGGCAGCCGGGAACAAGGGCTGACGGATCGGCACGGCGGCGATGGCGAAGTCCCCCGAAGCCTTCCGCACCATCGGCGAGGTTTCCGAATGGCTGGACACCCCGCCGCACGTCCTGCGCTTCTGGGAAAGCCGGTTTCCCCAGCTCAAGCCGGTCAAGCGGGCAGGCGGTCGGCGCTATTACCGGCCCGGCGACATCGCGCTTCTGGGCGGGATCAAGCAGCTTCTGCACGATGACGGGGTGACCATTCGCGGCGTCCAGAAGATATTGCAGGAAAAGGGCATCGGCCATGTCGCGGGGCTGGGATCGCCGGCTTCGGCCGCCCCCG
>DNSZ01000167.1 GCA_003500165.1 Paracoccaceae bacterium
CGTATTTGTGGAACAGTGAAGCGGGGGGCGGCGCGCGGCGGTCGGCGGTCGGGCCGGGTTTTTGGCTTTTCTTTGCGGCGCGGGTGGATTAGGGCGTGACCTCCTCCACCGGCCTTGCTGGACGACATCCCGGCTTGCGCCCCCAATGAAAGGAGACCCCGATGTCGATCACGCAAGACGCCAAGGCGGCGTTGATGAAGGACTATGCCACCAAGGACGGCGACACCGGCTCGCCCGAGGTTCAGGTGGCCATCCTGACCAGCCGGATCAGCAATCTGACCGAGCATTTCAAGACCCATGCCAAGGACAACCATTCCCGGCGCGGCCTGCTGAAGCTGGTCGCGCAGCGGCGCAAGCTGCTCGACTACCTGCGGGGCAAGGACGAGGCACGCTATCAGGACCTGATCAAGCGGCTGAGCCTGCGCCGTTGACGTCGTGATCAGCGCCTCCTTCATCTTTACCGAAGGCGAACTCGATGCCGCGTTCCACCGGCTGGATGCGCTGATCGAGGCCGCCGCGCGGGAGACCGAGGGCTTTCTGGGCAAGGAAAGCTGGCTGTCGCCCGACGGGGCCAAACGCAACGCGATGTACTACTGGCGGGACCGCGCCGCGCTTGCCGCATTCGCGGCGCATCCCGACCATATCGAGGCAAAGCGGCAATACGCACGCTGGTATGGCGGCTTTCACGTGGTCATCGCCGAGGTGCTGAAATCCTATGGCGACGGCGCGTTCGACCATGTCACACCGAACCGCCGGGCCCGCCCGGCCTGACCCGATCGGCCGGGCCTTTCCCCGGCACCGCGGATGGTCTAAGCGACCCCTGTGCCGACACGAAGCGCCCGGGCCCCGGCGCGCGGCATCGAGAGGGGTCGGCGGCAATGGGGCCGCCACAGCAACAGAGGACCCGGGAGGGCCCGGGCAACCTCGATACAGGAAACCGAATGTTCAAAATCACGAAACGCGAAATGGAATGGGGCGGCGCGACGCTGACCCTGGAGACGGGCCGCGTCGCCCGCCAGGCCGACGGCTCGGTCATCGCCACCCTGGGCGAGACGGCCGTGATGGCCAATGTGACCTTTGCCAAGGAGGCGAAGGAAGGTCAGGATTTCTTCCCGCTGACCGTCCACTATCAGGAAAAATACTATGCTGCGGGCAAGATCCCCGGCGGCTTCTTCAAGCGCGAGGCGCGGCCCTCGGAAAAGGAAACGCTGACCGCGCGGCTCATTGACCGGCCGATCCGGCCGCTGTTCGTGCCGGGCTTCAGGCATGAAGTGCTGGTGATGTGCACCGTGCTGAGCCACGATCTGGAAAACGATCCCGACATCGTGGCGATGATCGCCGCCTCGGCCGCGCTGACGGTCTCGGGCGTGCCCTTCATGGGGCCGATCGCCGGGGCGCGGGTCGGCTTTGTCGATGGCAAATACGTCCTCAACCCCGCCATCGACGACATGGACCAGTTGCGCGCCGATCCCGAACAGCGGCTCGACCTGGTCGTCGCGGGCACCCGCGACGCGGTGATGATGGTCGAATCCGAGGCTTATGAGCTGACCGAGGACGAGATGCTGGGCGCGGTCGAATTCGGCCATGACGCGATCAAGCCGGTAATCGACCTGATCGTCAGCCTGGCCGAAGAGGCCGCGAAAGAGCCGTTCGATTTCACCCCGCCCGACTACGCGGCGCTTTATGATGCGGTGAAGGCGGCGGGCGAGGACCGGATGCGCGCGGCCTATGCGATCCTCGACAAGCAGGAACGCACCACCGCCGTCGCAGCCGCGAAAGAGGCGATCAAGGCGGCGCTGAGCGAAGCGCAGCTGGGGGACCCGAACCTGGGTTCGGCCCTGAAGAAGCTCGAATCGAATGTGCTGCGCGGCGATGTGGTGGAAAACGGCCGCCGGATCGACGGCCGCGCGCTGGATCAGGTCCGGCCGATCGTGGCCGAGACCCATGTGCTGCCGCGCGCCCATGGCTCGGCCCTGTTCACAAGGGGCGAGACCCAGGCGCTGGTGGTCACCACGCTGGGCACCGGCGAGGACGAGCAGATCGTCGATGCGCTGCACCGCAACAGCCGGTCGAACTTTCTGCTGCACTACAACTTCCCGCCCTATTCGGTGGGCGAGGTCGGCCGGGTCGGCCCGCCGGGGCGACGCGAGATCGGCCATGGCAAGCTTGCCTGGCGGGCGCTGCAGGCGGTTCTGCCGGCGGCGACCGATTTTCCCTACACCATCCGGCTTGTCTCCGAGATCACCGAATCGAACGGCTCCTCCTCGATGGCGACGGTCTGCGGTTCGTCGCTGGCGATGATGGATGCCGGCGTGCCGCTGAGCGCCCCCGTGGCCGGCGTCGCGATGGGCCTGATCCTGGAAACGGACGGCCGCTTTGCCGTGCTGACCGACATCCTGGGCGACGAGGATCATCTGGGCGATATGGACTTCAAGGTCGCCGGCACCGAACGCGGCATCACCTCGCTGCAGATGGACATCAAGGTCGCCGGCATCACCCATGAGATCATGGCCAAGGCGCTGGCCCAGGCCCGCGACGGCCGGCTGCACATTCTGGGCGAGATGGCCAAGGCGCAGTCCGAGGTCGGCGCGTTCTCGGTGCATGCGCCGCGGATCGAGACGATGCAGATCCCCACCGACAAGATCCGCGACGTGATCGGCACCGGCGGCAAGGTGATCCGCGAGATCGTCGAGGTCTCGGGCGCCAAGGTCGATGTCAACGACGATGGGGTGATCAAGATCGCCTCGGCCGATGGCGCCGCGCTGAAGAAAGCCTATGACATGATCCATGCCATCGTGGCCGAGCCCGAAATCGGCCAGATCTACACCGGCAAGGTGGTGAAGCTGATGGATTTCGGCGCCTTCGTGAACTTCTTCGGCAAGCGCGACGGGCTGGTGCATGTCAGCCAGATCGCGCCGCAGCGGCTGAAGCACCCGTCGGACGCGCTGTCCGAAGGCCAGGAGGTGAAGGTCAAGCTTCTGGGATTTGACGACCGCGGCAAGGTCAGGCTGGGCATGAAGATGGTCGATCAGCAGACCGGCGCCGAGATCGATCCCGCCCAGAGCGAACGCGACGAAACCGCGAACGCCTGACGCGCAGGCGGGCGTCGACCGCCACGATCCGTGGCGCCGAGACCGGCGTCATGGCGATGGCAGGACAGGGCCCCGGCCGCATGGCCGGGGCCCGTTCCGTTTGCGCGGCTGGCATGATCTCCCGGCGCCGGAGTCACACCAGCACGCGGCGTTCCTGCTGCGCTCCCACCCCGAACACCCGCTTGTAGCGGGCGATCTCGGCGGCCGGCCCGGTGGCCTTGGCCGGGTTGTCCGACAGCTTTATCGTGGGCTGCCCATTGGCCGCGGTCGCCTTGCAGACCAGGCTGAACGGCGTCAGAGTATCGCGCAGCAACCGGCTCTTGACCTACCGCCCCGCTTTGAGCATCGTTCAATCATGACACGCCGAACAATGCCAATATCGAAGCTCTTCCTTTGGGAAAAGAACCCGAGGTTTCCAGAGGTGAAGGACGAGGATGCGGCCATCGCCGTCCTACTTTCGAACGAAAAGACTGATGCGCTAGCAGCTGACATATCCGAGTATGGACTGAGCCCCGCAGAATCACTTCTTGTGTTTCCACTTAGTCCAGATGACCCTGATACCAATTTCGTAGTTGTCGATGGAAATCGCCGCCTCTGTGCGCTCAAGCTCTTGACCGACCCCGACCGCGCCCCAGCCGCTTTCCGGGACAGGTTTCACAAGCTCTCTGAAGAGTGGAAGCATCCGGTCAACTCTGTCGAGGTATCCATAGTTGATGTCCCTGAAGTTCGGGATCATTGGTTGCGGCGTCTTCATGATGGCGAGCAGGGCGGCAAAGGAAGAAGAAACTGGACGACTGAACAGAAGGCACGTTTTAGTGGCGGGGGAAGACAAAAGACTGCCGTAGATGTTCTCGACCGTGCTGAACGCGTTGGCCTTATTTCAACTGGCAGCCGCCGTGGCGCAACCTCCCATATGGAACGCCTGCTACGCAACCCCGCAGTGAAGGAGTTTCTCGGAATCCGAAAAGATCCCGATACCGACGCAATTCAAACAACACGTCATCCAGACGAATTCGACAAATTACTCCAGCACATAGTTGAAGAAGCACAGAATAAGAAGCTAGGCTCTCAGGCCACTAGCGCCAAGATCAAAGACTGGATTAACACGCTTAGGGCAGAAATCGGCCCATCTGATACCTACGTCGATCCATATTTGATTACGGACCCGAACACGATTTCTCCCTCCGCGCGAGGCAGCAAGATTGAGGGGAATACGAAGGGTCCAGCCAACAGGATAAGAAAAGCAATCGAGATTCAGAAAGCCTTGCAATCCTATGGAAATACTAAATTGCGTGACCTCTATAGATCGATCTGTGGGGTCAGCCTTACGGAGCATCCATTACTTGTCTCGGTTGGCATCTGGTCGTTTCTGGACACCCTTGCTGCAAATCAGGGCAAATCTCCGCAGACAGCTTTTAATAGCTACTTTAGTGGCGAGTGGATGAAAGCCAATGGGCTTGGCGGCAAGAACGATGCTAAGGGCATGTCGAATGCGCTTAAAAACCTGTGCGACGGAGGAAATATAACCAAACACGACAAAGTCGCCGCGCACTACGATTCAAGGCAAATGGCCAATGATATGGAAGTGCTTACGCCTCTTATTGTCAAGGCACTTCAGAAGAAGGCCACCCCATGAATAACTTCTCTCCTTTGCGGTACCCAGGGGGCAAATCGCGTTTGCTCGGCTTTGTTAAAGAGTTCTTGGTTCTCAACGGCCTTGAAAGGGGTATTTACGTTGAGCCGTTTGCTGGTGGTGGCGGCCTTGCGTTAGGACTACTGTTCTCCGGATACGTCTCTGATGTTTTTCTCAACGACATTGATCCCGGAATATACTCGTTTTGGCTCTCTATAACTGAGCACACTGATGATTTCTGTTCAATGATTGAAAGTGCAATTTTAAGCGTCGAGGAGTGGGAAAGGCAGCGCTCTATCTATTTTTGTAGCGCCTCAGTTCTTGAGAAGGGGTTTTCTACATTTTATCTCAATCGCACTAATAGGTCAGGAATCATTAAGAGTGGTGGCGTCTTGGGTGGTAAGGCACAACGGGGGCACTACCTAATTGATTGTAGGTTCAATAAGGCTGAGTTGGTTCGGCGCATAAGGAGAATAGCGCGATATCGGGACATGATTCACGTTTCCTCTCTCGATGCTTCGCAATTAATTGTTTCTATGGATTCGTCGATTGGTGGGCGAACGCTCATTTTTGCTGATCCACCGTATTTTGCAAAGGGTTCATCGCTTTATACTAATTATTATCGTGCAGACGATCATGAGAAGCTGGCGACTAGCATTGGGGCACTCACCTTGCCATGGTTGGTGACTTATGACGACCATCCTAAGATTCGTGAACTATATGCCTGGGCGAGGCCAGGAGTAATCGAAGTGGACTATTCTGTGAATCGACATAGACGCGCGCAGGAAATCTGTGTCGCGCGGCCCGGACTATGTTTTCCTTCGGGAATGGTCTTGGAAAACTGCCTAAATCACACCAGCACGCGGCGTTCCTGCTGCGCTCCCACCCCGAACACGCGCTTGTAGCGGGCGATCTCGGCGGCCGGCCCGGTGGCCTTGGCCGGGTTGTCCGACAGCTTCACCGTGGGCTGCCCATTGGCCGCGGTCGCCTTGCAGACCAGGCTGAACGGCGCCAGCGCATCGCCATCGACCAGCCCGCGGAAATCGTTCGTCAGCAGCGTGCCCCAGCCAAAGCTGACCCGGACGCGGCCGTGGAACGCGGCATGCAGGTCCTCGATCACATCCACATCGAGCCCGTCCGAAAAGATCACCAGCTTCTGGCGCGGGTCCTCGCCATGCGATCGCCACCAGTCGATGGCGATTTCAGCACCCGCCGCCGGGTCGCCCGAATCGACCCGCACGCCGGTCCATCCGGTCAGCCAGTCGGGCGCGTTGTCAAAGAACCCCTGCGAGCCGAACGTATCTGGCAGGATGATGCGCAGATTGCCGTCATGTTCCTCGTGCCAGTCGGCCAGCACCCGATAGGGCGCCTCGGCCAGCGCCGCATCGTCGCCGGCCAGCGCGGCATAGACCATCGGCAATTCATGGGCGTTGGTCCCGATCGCCTCGACCTCGCGACGCATCGCGATCAGGCAGTTCGAGGTGCCGGCGAACTTCTCGCCCAGCCCCTCGATCAGGGCCTGCACGCACCAATCCTGCCACAGGAACGAATGCCGCCGCCTTGTGCCGAAATCGGCCAGCCGCAGCGCGTCGAGCCGGCGCAGCCGCCCGATCTTTTCCCATACCCGGGTCATCGCCTGGGCATAAAGCACCTGAAGCTCGAACTTCGCCAGCCGGTCGAGGACCGCCCGCGCCCGAAGCTCCATCAGCACCGCGAGCGCCGGGATTTCCCACAGCATCGCCTCGGGCCAGGGGCCTTCGAAGGTCAGCTCGTACTGGTCGCCGACCCGTTCCAGATGATAGGGCGGCAGGCGCAGCGCCTCGAACCATCCCATGAAATCGGGGCGGAACATCTGCCGCTTGCCATAGAACATGTTGCCCCTGAGCCAGGTCGACTCGCCCCGCGACAGCGACAGCGACCGGATATGGTCGAGCTGTTCGCGCAGCTCGCCTTCGTCGATCAGGCGGGCCAGCGGCACATCGGCCGACCGGTTGATCAGGCTGAACGTCACCGTGACGTCAGGATTGTTGCGAAACACCGACTGGCACATCAGCAGCTTGTAGAAATCGGTGTCGATCAGCGACCGCACGATCGGGTCGATCTGCCAGCGGTGGTTGTAGACACGGGTGGCGATGTCGACCATGGCGCGACCTCGTCTGTGGACGGCCCGTTAGACCAATGCGCGCGGCGCGGCGCAAGCCGGGCGCGGCTCAGTTGAGCGGCACGTCGAACCGGTACTGGCCGTCTTCCAGCTCGCCGAACATCTCCTGCACATCGGGATGGTCTACCGGGTCCCCCGACAGATCGGGCAGCAGGTTCTGCTCCGAGACATAGGCGACGTAATAGCTGTCCTCGTTCTCGGCCAGCAGATGGTAATAGGGCTGATCCTTGCGCGGGCGGATTTCCTCGGGGATGGCCTGGTACCATTCCTCGGTGTTGTCGAAGACCGGGTCGATGTCGAACACGACACCCCGGAAAGGATAGACCCGGTGGCGCACCACCTGGCCCAGCATGAATTTCGCCTGCGACGCCCGCATCGTTCTGTTCCTCGTCCTGGCGCCCGTCTTGGCGCAGGTCTAGGCGCCGAAGCGCGCAGAGTCCACCGGCCGCAACGCAACGGCGGGATCGTCGATTTGGGCGTTCCCAAACCCGTCCCGCCGGGCTATAACCCACCAAAACACGGCAAAGCCCGGGCAGTAGTGATGACTCGTCTGATCCTGATCGCAGCGACCTTGCTGCTGATTGCGGGGTGTGCGCAAAAGGCGCCGCCGCCCAATCTCGACAATGCCTGCGCCATCGTCGACGACCGGCCAAGCTGGTACCGCGACATGCGCCGGGCCGAACGTAAATGGGGCGTGCCGGTGCATGTCCAGCTGGCGACGGTCTATCAGGAAAGCAAGTTCGTCCACGATGCCAGAACACCCTATCGCTGGACCCTCGGGATCATTCCCATGGGCCGGCAATCGACCGCTTTCGGCTATTCGCAGGCGATCGATTCGACCTGGGAGTGGTACCTGGATGCGACCGGCAACCGCGGCGCGCAACAGGATGACCGGGACATCCGACGCACGCAGCGCCGCTTCGAGGTCGATCCGCACCCGGCC
>DNSZ01000109.1 GCA_003500165.1 Paracoccaceae bacterium
CCTGCCGTGCGACCGGCTGCTTTCGGGTGCTCCCGGGCGCGCGCCCGGGAGCCCGCCCGCCGCGCGGCGGGCGGCCCCATGCCGGCGCATCGGCCGCAAGCGACCAATGCGCAATCCGTGCGGTTCGTCGCGCCAATGCCGCCGCCCCGCCCGGGTCACCGATCTTTCCGATGGGATAGGACAGCATTGGCCGCCAAAGCGGGGCGGGAGGCGAAATACGCTGTTGGTCCATGACCGCTGGCATGACCGGTCCTGCCGCGCGACCGGCTGCTTTCGGGTGCTCCCGGGCGCGCGCCCGGGAGCCCGCCCGCCGCGCGGCGGGCGGCGCCCGGCGGTGATCGTCAGGGACGGTTGCAGCAGTTCCGAACCCAGCTGGGCGCGCTGATCCCCGAGTGCTTGCGTGTCGGTGCGGCGGTCGTCATATCGCCGCCATGGACAGCCCTGCCCCCGATTCCCGATCCGACCTGCGTGCGCGGCTTGCCGACTTCCTGCGCCGGCCCGCCGTCGAGAACGCGATCCTCGGCGTGATCCTGTTCAACGCGGTGCTTCTGGGCATGGAGACCTCGAAAAGCCTGATGGCCGCCGCCGGGCCGCTGATCCTGGCGCTCGACCGCCTTTGCCTGGCGTTCTTCGTGATCGAGATCGTGGCGCGACTGATTGCCTTCCGGCGCGGCTATCTGTTCAGCGGCTGGGGGGTGTTCGACATCGCCATCGTCGGCGTTGCGCTGATCCCCGGAAGCGGCCAGGTCTCGGTGCTGCGGGCGCTGCGGGTGCTCCGCGTCTTGCGGGTGATCTCGGTCTCGCCCAGCCTGCGGCGGGTGGTCCAGGGCTTTGTCAGCGCGCTGCCCGGCATGGGGTCGGTTTTCCTGCTGATGTCGATCATCTTCTATATCGGCGCGGTCATGGCCACGAAGCTGTTCGGCGCCGGCTGCCCGACCTGCAATGCCGAACAGGCCGCCCAGATGGAGGCATGGTTCGGAACGCTCGGCCGGTCGGCCTATTCGCTGTTTCAGATCATGACGCTGGAAAGCTGGTCGATGGGGATCGTCCGGCCGGTGATGGCGGTGTATCCCTGGGCCTGGGCGTTCTTCGTCCCATTCATCATGGTGACCACCTTTGCCGTGGTGAACCTGCTGGTCGGGCTGATCGTGAACTCGATGCAGGACGCCCACCATGCCGAGGATGCGGTGGCGACGGATGCCTATCGCGACGAGGTGCTGGCGCGTCTGACCGAGATCGAGAAGCGGCTCGAGGGGCGCGGGACGCAGCCACCGGGGTGACGCGGGTTTGGGCCTGCGGGGCCGGATGCCCGGTGCCGAAGCCCGCCCAACCCGACCTGACCGGAACGCGGATCTATGCTGTCGGGGGCATGTCGCACCCAATCGGGTTCGAAAGCGCGATGCGCCGGCACCGGTCACCGACCACGACCGTTTGCCTCAGATCGTCCGGTAGTTGGGCGCCTCGCGGGTGATCTGGACGTTGTGCGCGTGGCTTTCACGCAGGCCCGATCCGGTGATCCGGACGAATTTCGCACCCGTTTGCAGCGTGGCCACGTCGGGCGCGCCCAGATACCCCATCGCGGCGCGCAGCCCGCCGATCAGCTGGTGGATCACGGTTCCCGCCGGCCCCTTATAGGGCACCTGGCCCTCGATCCCCTCGGGGACCAGCTTGTCGGCCGCGGCATCCGCCTGGAAATAGCGGTCGGCCGATCCGCGCGCCATCGCCCCGAGCGAGCCCATGCCGCGATAGCTCTTGAAGCTGCGGCCCTGATACAGGATCACCTCGCCCGGCGCCTCGTCGGTGCCTGCCAGCATCGAGCCGACCATGGCGCAAGCCGCACCCGCCGCGATCGCCTTGGCGAAATCGCCCGAATACTTGATGCCGCCATCGGCGATGATCGGGGTGCCGGTTTCGCGGGCTGCGTCGGCGCAATCCAGGATCGCGGTCAGCTGCGGCATGCCGACGCCCGCGACCATCCGCGTGGTGCAGATCGAGCCCGGCCCGATGCCGACCTTCACCGCATCCGCGCCCGCCCCGATCAGCGCGCGCGTCGCCTCGGCCGTGGCGACATTGCCGGCCACCACCTGGGTTGCGTTCGACAGTGCCTTCACCCGTTCGACCGCCGCCGCCACGCCCGCGGAATGGCCATGCGCGGTGTCGATGACGATCAGATCGGCGCCGGCATCGACCAGCGCCGCGCTGCGTTCGAAGCCCGCATCGCCGACCGTGGTCGCCGCGGCCACCCTGAGCCGGCCCAGCGCGTCCTTGCAGGCCTGCGGATTGAGCACCGCACGCTCGATATCCCTCAGCGTCAGAAGACCGGTCAGCTTGCCGGCCTTGTTCACGACGAGGAGTTTTTCGATCCGACGGGCCCGCATCAGCCCCCGCGCCTCGTCGCGGCTCGCCGGCTCTTGCAGCATCGCCAGGTCCCGGGCGGTCATCATCGCCGATACCGGCGTCGCGTCATGTTCGGCAAAGCGCATGTCGCGGTTCGTCACGATGCCGACCGGGTGGCCATTGCCATCGACCACCGGAAAGCCGGTGATCCGATAGCGTTCCTGCAGCGCCTTGGCGTCGGCCAGGGTCTGGTCGGGGCGCAGGGTGACGGGGCTGTAGACGACACCGGATTCGAACCGCTTGACCCGCCGCACCTGGCGCGCCTGCTCGTCGATCGACAGGTTGCGGTGCAGCACGCCGATGCCCCCGGCCTGGGCCATCGCGATCGCCATCGGCGCCTCGGTCACCGTGTCCATCGCCGAACTCAGCAGCGGGATGTTCAGCCGGATCGACCGGGTCACCCGGGTCGCCGTGTCGACCTGCCCGGGCAGCACATCCGACGCCGCCGGCACCAGCAGGACATCGTCGAAGGTAAGCGCCTCGCGTACCGGCATCGGTTCCCCCTGGCTGTTGCCCGATGCCGGTGGCATGTCGCACGGGCGCGCGGGAAAGAAAAGCGTGAAAGCCGGGCGGGCGGCGAACGGTCATGGTCAATGACCGTTGGTATTACCTCATGTCGCCCATGCCGCCGGCGCCGGCGCCCTTCGGCCCGGGCGTGTCGGCGGCCATCGCCTCTGTGGAGATCAGCAGACCGGCGACCGACGCGGCGGCTTCCGGGGCAGCGCATGACCGCTCGATGGGCTGCGCCGTCGTCCGGGCCGGTCGATCCCGACCCGCTCCGGGCGCCAGGTGCTCCCGGCGTCCCTTTCCCTGACGCTAGGGCGCGGCAGCCTTCATGGTTTCGAGGACATCGGCAATCGAGCGGTCGAAGCCGTCGACGGTGATGAAGCCCAGCCTTGGGTGTTCAATGTCGATAATCATCACGATCACGATCGAGATGATCAGCGGGAATGCGAGGATGTGAGATCTGCTTTGCCATTGGGCAAGGCCCATGGCCTGCCCGCCCAGGAAGGCCGACAACACCGACAAGGCGAACAGGGTCAGATAGATTTCCCGCGGCGGATGCTTGAGGCTTGCCATGGTGCGGGTCGTGACAATGTCGAACATGGCATTCAAGGCCGGCATCAGCAGCATGGCGGCCGCCGTATCCTGCCCCGGGGCACGGACCGCTGCCGTCGCTTCGGCCCAGATACGGGCCCGCAGTTGCTGCGTTAGCGCCAGCTCCTCGGCAACTG
>DNSZ01000239.1 GCA_003500165.1 Paracoccaceae bacterium
GGTCAGCAGATTTGCCGCGCCGATGCGGCGCGGCAAATCTGCTGACCTTTGGGCCGGGCGGCGCGACCCATGCCGACAATACCGATGGGGCAGGTTTTCTCGCCGGCTTGCAGGCGGCGGTCCCGGAATGGCGGCCTCGGGCCGGACCGGCGCTCGTCCTCGGTGCCGGTGGCGCGGCGCGGGCCATCGTCGATGCGCTTGCCGCGGCCGGCGTGGCCGAGATCCGGATCGCCAACCGCACGCGCGCCCGGGCCGTGGCCCTCGCCTGCGCGGCGGGTCCGGTCGCCAAGGTCGTCGACTGGGATGCGGCATCGCCGTCAATCGGCGCCGCCGCACTGCTCGTCAATACGACAAGCCTCGGCATGACGGGCCAACCACCGCTCACGCTCGACCTCGCCCGGCTCGACCCCGCGACGGTGGTTGCCGACATCGTCTACAGCCCGCTCGAGACCGATCTGCTTCGGGCCGCGCGCCAGCGCGGTTGCCGCACGGTCGATGGGCTTGCCATGCTTCTTCATCAGGCGGTCCCGGCATTCGAGGCCTTCTTCGGCCCGCGTCCCAGCGTCGACGAAGCGCTGCGCCGCGCGATCCTGGCCGTATGATGGCACCGCCGCCCCTGCGCCTCGGTCTGACCGGCTCGATCGGCATGGGCAAATCGACCGTTGCCGCGATGTTCGCCGCCGAAGGCGTCCCGGTCTGGGACGCTGACGCCACGGTTCATCGCCTCTATGCACCGGGCGGCGCGGCCGTCGGCCCGGTCTCGGCCGCGTTTCCCGCAGCCTTGCAGGATGGCGGCATAGCGCGCCCGGCGCTCAACGCCGTTCTTGCGGGGGACGACACGGCCCTTGCCCAGCTCGAGGCGATCGTCCATCCCCTGGTGGCGGCAGACCGTGCAGCCTTCCTGCGCGATGCCCAGGCCGGCGGTGCGCCGCTTGTGGTTTTCGACACCCCGCTGCTCTTCGAAACCGGGGCCGAGGCCGATCTCGACAGGACGCTGGTGGTCACCGCCCCGGCCGATCTGCAACGCGCCCGGGTGCTCGCCCGGCCGGGCATGACGGCCGAGCGGCTCGACCGCATCCTGGCCCGCCAAATGCCCGACGCGGAAAAGCGGCGGCGCGCCGATCTGGTGGTCGAAAGCGTCGATTTGGGGCGCACCCGTGCCGCGATCCGCGACCTGGTCGCCCGGCTGAAGAAGGAACGTGAAGATGCGTGAGATCGTTCTCGACACCGAAACCACCGGGCTCGACCCGGCCAGCGGCGACCGCCTTGTCGAGATCGGTGCCGTCGAACTCGTCAACCAGCTTCCCACCGGGCGCACCTGGCACCGCTACATCAATCCCGAACGGCCGGTGCCGCAAGCCGCTTTTGCGGTGCATGGCCTCGACGACAGTTTTCTTCGCGACAAGCCGGTGTTTCGCGCGGTGCATGCCGATCTGCTCGCCTTCCTGGGCGACGCGCCGCTCGTCATCCACAACGCCGCCTTCGATATCGGCTTCCTCGACGCCGAGCTTGGCCGCTGCGGGGCGCCGCCGCTGGGCCTGGCGCGCGCCGTCGACACGCTGGAACTGGCGCGGGCACGCTATCCCGGCGCCGGAAATTCGCTCGATGCGCTCTGCCGGCGTTTCGGGATCGACAATTCGGGGCGCGATCTGCATGGCGCCCTGCTCGACGCAAGGCTGCTCGCGGAGGTCTATCTCGAGCTTACCGGCGGCCGCCAGCGCGACTTCGGACTGGATTCCGATCCAACCGGCCCCCGTGCCGCCATGCCGGGCCGGGACAAGACCGCACCCCCCGGCATCGCCCGAAGCCGCGCCCGCCCGCTGGCGCCGCGCCTGACCGAGGCCGAGCGCGCTGCCCATGCGGCCTTCCTGGCCGAGCTGGGCGCCGACCCGCTCTGGCGTCGCGACGGCTAGACAGCGGCCCTGCTGGGCCAACGCAACTCAGGCAGAGCCGGCCGGCCCGCCACCCGCATCGGCGCTGGCCTCTGCCTGCTGCTTTGCCCGCGCCGCCAGCTGCTGGCGGTAAAGCTGGACAAAATCGATGGAATCGAGCAGGAGCGGGGGGAACCCCCCATCCCTTGTGACATCGGCGACGATCCGGCGCACGAAGGGGAACATCATCCGCGGCGCCTCGATCAGCAGAAACGGCCGAAGCTGTTCCTCCGGCACATTCTCCACCGTGAACAGCCCGCCATATTCAAGCTCCATCAGAAAGACGGTCTCGCCCGCCGCCTCGGCCCCTGCGGGCAGTCTCGCGGTGATCGAGAACTTGGTGATGACCTCGAACTGGTCGCTGTCGCTGCGCTTGCCGGCATCGGCCCCGACCTGAACCGCGATGTCGGGCTTGGCGCCCGCCCGCAGCGCTTTCTGCACCGCGATGTTCTCGAAGGACAGATCGCGCACGAACTGGCCGATGATGTGCAGTCGCGGCATGGCCGGCACCGCCTGCTGCGGTGTTGCGGCCGCGGCCCCGTTCCCCGAACCGGCCGTCGTTTCTTCATCGCTCATGTGGCAATCCTCTCTTCTCCTGACGGGCGCTGGCCCGATCTCCGCGCGCTGCTAGCAGCCGGGTTCCGGGCAGGCAACGCCCCCTCGCCCGGCCGGCGCCTAGTCCTTGCGGACCCAGCCCGAAGGCGGACCGTCCGGTTTGCCGGTCGCCGTGTCCGGTGTCTCGGGTGCGACGATCTCATAATCCGCGTCGGTCGGCCCCGATTCGTGGCCGGTGCCGAACACGACCGCGCCGCGCGCCACGAGCTGGCGACCGATCCAGCGGATGATCCGCCGCCGCGGCCCGGGCAGCATCAACGCGATCCCGACCGTATCGGTGAAGAAGCCCGGGGTCAGCAACAGAAGCCCGGCGATCAGCAGCGCGGCCCCGTCCGCCAGCGGCCCCGTCGGGTCGCGCCCCTGCGCCAGCGCGCGCTGCAACCGTTCGAGCGCGGCCATGCCCTGGGCCCGCATCAGCACCGTGCCGACAAGCGCGCTCAGCACCACCAGACCCAGCGTCGGCCACAGGCCGATCCAGCCGCCGACCAGGATGAACAGCGCGATCTCGGTCATCGGGACCGCAACGAAGATCAGAAACAGTGGCATCTGGGTTCCCCAACGCTTCCCCGGACCGGCGCGACCCGCGCGCCATGGTGGACTTGCCCGGTCGCCGCCTCTACATAGGCAACAAGCCCCGGCATCCAACCCCGGCCGGGCCAGCGGAATCGAAAGGCAGCGCCATGAGCGGCACTCTCGTGCAGATCCTTATCCTCGCCGGGATCGCGATCTTCCTGATCCTGCGCCTGCGCAGCGTGCTCGGAACCCGCGACGGGTTCGAACCGCCGCGCATGCCCGACAACGCCGCACGGCCCGCCCCGCGCCGGGCCTTCGACGTGATCGAGGGCGGCGTCGACGACGACATTGCCGATCATGTCAAGGAAGGCTCCGCGGCCGCGCGGGCGCTCGCGGACATGAAAGCGGCGGAGCCGTCCTTTTCCGTCGGAGAGTTCCTGCGCGGCGCGCGCGGCGCCTATGAGATGATCCTGACCGCTTTCGAGGATGGCCGGCTCGGCGATGTCGAATCGTTTCTGGCACCCGAAGTGCGCGACAGCTTCGCCGCTGCCATCGCCGAACGCGAAAGCCAGGGCCTGACGGTGGAATCGCATTTCGCCGGCATCCGCGATGTCACCCTGGTCGAGGCACGGTTCGATACCGCCACCCGCGAAGCCGAGATCGATGTCCGGTTCACCGCCGAACTGGCCACGGTGGTCAAGGATGCCGACGGACAGATCGTCGAGGGCGACGCGAATGCCCTGCGCCGCCAGCGCGATGTCTGGACCTTCGGTCGCATGATGGGGTCCGACAACCCCAACTGGGCGCTGGTCGGCACCGGCGGCTGACGCGTCGGGCGGCCCCCGGCGATGTCGGTCCGGCCCGGGCCCCGACGCCTGACCGGCGAGGAGGCAAGGCTGTGGTCGCAGGTCGCGGCCCAGATCCGTCCGTTGCGCCGCGGCGACGGCCCGCCGGGCAAACATGCGGCCACACAAACGGTCACGGATACCGACGCGATGGCGGCCGGTTCGGCGCTCGACCGGGCCAATGGCGACCCCGGGCCAGCCCGGCGCCCGGTTTCGCCGCCTGCCGACACGCCACGCCCGAAACATCTGGCGCCCCGGCTCGACGCCCGGTTGTCGGCGCGCCTCGCGCGGGGCAAGTTGACGCCCGAGGCGCGGCTTGACCTGCATGGCATGACCCTGGCCGAGGCACGGCCGGCGCTGGCCGGCTTTCTTGCCCGGGCCGAGGCCCGCGGCCAGCGCCTTGTCCTGGTGATCACCGGCAAGGGCAGCGTAAGCGCGGCGCCCGAGGCGGCCTTTCAATCCGGCCGCGGCATCCTGCGCCGCCAGGTGCCCGAATGGCTGCGCCAGGGCGCGCTCGCGTCGGGCGTCGTCGAGGTGCGCGAGGCGCATCGCCGCCATGGCGGTGCGGGCGCGTTTTATGTCTGGCTCAGGCGGCCGCGCGAGCGGGCTTTACAGCGCGCCAGACCGGAAGGATAAACCGCCCGCCCAATTCGGAGTGCCGCCATGATCCGCTCACTGAGCGTCTCCCTTGTCTTTCTTCTCGGCCTTGCCGTCGCGGCCTGCAGCCCGCGCGGCTATGTCAGCATGGGGTCGGAATCGGCCGCGCTGGCGGCCGGCGGCAGCTTGCAGACGATCTTCGTGGCGACCGACCGTGTGTTCGACCAGAGCGCCGAGATCTATGGCAATGACCGGATCGAGGATGCCGGTTTCGCCCGTTTCACGGTCTCGATCCCGCCCGAGCGCGCGGCCGGCAGCATCGAATGGCCGCGCGGCCAGCCCGATTTCCAGACCGAATTCGTCACCGTCGAGGCGGCCAAACTGCCCGAGCCGAACTTCTTTCGCGCACTCGACGCGCAGCTGGCCCAACTCCCCCGCGGGGAGCGCGAAATCGTTCTCTTCATTCACGGTTTCAACACCAACTATCCCGAGGCGTTCTATCGCCAGGCGCAGATGATGCATGATTTCGGCGTCAGGGGCGTCGGCGTGACCTATGCCTGGGCGTCGGCCGGCAGTGCCTTTGGCTATGTTCACGATCGCGACAGCGTTCTTTACGCTCGCGATTCGCTGTCGCAGCTGATCGAGCAGCTGCAGCGCACGCGGGCCGAGGAAATCCTGATCGTCGCCCATTCCATGGGCGGGCTGCTGACCGTCGAAACGCTGCGCACCCTGGCCCTGAGGGGCAACGGGGGTTCCTGGGGCAAGCTTGGCGCGGTGATTCTGATCTCGCCCGACATCGCGGTCGATGTGTTCCGAACCCAGGCGCGCGATATCGGCACATTGCCCCAGCCCTTCGTCATTTTCACCTCCAACCAGGACCGGGCACTGGCCCTTTCGGCCGGCCTGTCGGGCCAGCGCGACCGCCTGGGGTCGTTGCCGAGCGTCGATCCGATCGACGAATTCGAAGTCACGCTGATCAATCTGACCGAGATCGAAGGCGGCGATCCGCTGCGTCACATGACGGCGGTGACCTCGCCGGCGAGTATCGCGATCCTCAACCAGATCAACGATTTCTCCCGAACGATGGCGGCCGAACAGATCGACCGTCGCGGCTTGCTGCCCGGCACGGTCCTGTCGATCCGCAACGCGACCGAGGTGATCATCGATCCGCTGCAACCCTAGACGTGCAATCCGCTTGCACCGGCCGGAAATCCGGTGTAGCCCTTTCCCATCAGCGGCGGTTCGGCTTCCACACCCGAATCCCTCCGAAACGTGAAACGGGCCGCGCGCCCGTTTTTTTGTGCTCCGACATGCCAGGCCGACCTGCCCGATGACCCAGAACCAGACCCGGACCGGAAACCGCACCGATGCGATCACCGATCTTGTGGCCCGGGCGCCGATCGACCGGCGGCTGGCCGAAATCCTCCGCCCCGTGGTCGAGGGCATGGGATTCGATCTCGTCCGGGTCCGGCTGATGGGCGGTCGCACCCCCACCTTGCAGATCATGGCCGAACGGCCGGACGGCGGCATCGAGGTCGAGGATTGCGCCAACATCTCGACCGCGGTTTCTGCCCTGCTCGATGTCGAGGACCCGATCGAGGAAGGCTACACGCTCGAAGTCTCCTCGCCCGGCATCGACCGGCCGCTCACCCGGCTGTCCGATTTCGACGCCTGGGAAGGCTACGATGCCAGGCTCGAGACGGCCGAGCCGATCGACGGGCGGCGCCGGTTCAAGGGCACGCTGCGCGGCACCCAGGATGGCGAAATCCTGCTGGAAATCGCCGAAGGCGTCATCGGCCTCGACTTCGACTGGCTGTCGGAGGCGCGGCTGGTGATGTCGGATGCGCTGATCCGAGACATGCTGAAGGCTGGCAAGGCGCGCGGCGCCGACGCTTCGGCCTTCGATTCCATCGAACCCGAAGAGGAAGACAGATGAGCATCACAAGCGCCAACCGGCTGGAGCTTCTGCAGATCGCCGAGGCGGTCGCGCGCGAGAAACTGATCGACCCCGATCTGGTGATCGAGGCGATGGAGGAATCCATGGCCAAGGGCGCAAAGTCCCGCTATGGCAACGATCTCGACATCCGCGCCCATATCGACCGCAAATCCGGTGCGCTGACGCTCACACGGGTGCGCACCGTGGTCGAGGAGGTCGAGAATCCGGCCGCCGAGCTGACCGTGGCCGAGGCCCAGGCGCACCGCCCCGGCGCCGTGCTGGGCGACGAGATCACCGACGAGGTGCCACCGGTCGACATGGGCCGGATCGCGGCGCAGTCGGCCAAGCAGGTGATCCTGCAAAAGGTCCGCGATGCCGAGCTGGAACGCCAGTACGAAGAGTTCAAGGACCGCGCCGGAACCATCGTCAACGGCATCGTCAAGCGCGAGGAATACGGCAACATCATCGTCGATGTCGGCGCCAGCGAGGCGATGCTGCGCCGCAACGACAAGATCGGCCGCGAAAGCTACCGCAATGGCGACCGCATCCGCGCCTGGATCAAGGATGTTCGCCGCGAACCGCGCGGCCCGCAGATCTTCCTGTCGCGCACGGCACCCGAATTCATGGCCGAATTGTTCAAGATGGAGGTGCCGGAAATCTACGAGGGCATCATCGAGATCAAGGCCGTGGCCCGCGATCCCGGCAGCCGCGCCAAGATCGCCGTGATTTCCTATGACAGCTCGATCGATCCGGTTGGCGCCTGTGTCGGCATGCGCGGCAGCCGGGTGCAGGCGGTTGTTAACGAATTGCAGGGCGAGAAGATCGACATCATCCCCTGGTCCGAGGACATGCCGACCTTCCTGGTCAATGCGCTGCAGCCGGCCGAGGTGTCGAAGGTCGTGCTCGACGACGATGCCGAACGGATCGAGGTCGTGGTCCCCGAGGAACAGCTCAGCCTCGCCATCGGCCGGCGCGGGCAGAATGTGCGGCTGGCCGGGCAGCTTACGGGCCTTGCCATCGATATCCTCACCGAGGCCGAGGAAAGCGAACGCCGCCAGGCCGAATTCGCCGAACGCTCGCAGATGTTCATGGAAACGCTCGATCTGGACGAGATGGTGGCCCAGCTTCTGGTCTCCGAAGGCTTCGCCACGCTCGAAGAGGTCGCCTATGTCGATATCGACGAATTGCTGTCGATCGACGGCTTCGATCAGGAAACCGCCGAGGAGTTGCAGGCCCGGGCGCGCGATTGCCTGGACGAGATCAATCGCAAGGCGCTCGACCGCGCGCGCGAGTTGGGGCTGAAGGACAGCCTCGTCGCGTTCGAGGGGCTGACGCCGCAGATGCTCCAGGCACTGGCCGAGGACGGCGTCCTGACGCTCGAGGATTTCGCCCGCTGCGCCGACTGGGAGCTGGCCGGCGGCTGGACCGTGGAAAATGGCGAGCGCAAGAAGGATGACGGCCTGCTCGAGCCTTTCGATGTCAGCCTCGAGGAAGCCCAGGACATGGTGATGACCGCGCGGATCGCGCTGGGCTGGGTCGATCCGGCCGATCTGGCACCCGACCAGG
>DNSZ01000278.1 GCA_003500165.1 Paracoccaceae bacterium
CGGTCCCCGCCGTAGGCTTACAAATCGACCGCGGGCCTCGACTTTGCGGATTTCGTCGGCGACTATCTTTCGGACCGGCCCTCGCCGATGACCGCCGATATCGGCGACCCGATCCAGTTCTTCCTGAACCGCGACGGCGAGATCGGCGTCGACCATGTCTTTGCCTATGAGGATACGGGCAGCCTTGTTGCCATGCTGACCCGGGCAGCCGGCGGGGACGGCACGGTGACCCGCCGCAATGTGTCGCCACCGGGCGATGTCAGCCTGCCGCCTGCGTTGCGCCAGCGGCTGGAAAGCCGGCTGGCGCGCGCGGTCCGGCTCCATCGTGCGGCGCGTGCGGCGGTGCCAACGGACCCGGTCGCGCAGACGGCGCAATTCGAAGTGCCTTGATCTCGGCCCGCGGGGGCGGTCCGCGCCATCAGCCCATCTGCCGCAGGACCGTTGCCGAGAGTTCGTTGAGCGAGAACGGCTTGGCGAGGAATACCGCATCCTTCAGGCTGGCGTCTCCGTGGTGCAACGCCTCCTCTGCATAGCCCGAGATGAAGACCACCCGAACGCCCGGGCGTTGTTCGAGCGCCTGGCGCACCCAGGTCGGTCCGTCGAGCCCGGGCATGACCACATCGGTCACGAACACATCGACCTCAAGGCCCGGGTCCTCCAGCAGCGCCAGCGCCTCTTCGCCGCTTTCCGCGACAATCACGCGATATCCGCGCATCTGCAGCGCCCGGCTGGCAAAGGCCCGCACCGGTGCCTCGTCCTCGACCAGCAACACCACGCCTTCGCCGTGGCGGGCCGTCAGACGCGTTTGCGCAGCGTCTTCTGGGGCTTCCGTGGCGTCCGCCTCGGCGGCGGGAAGCAGCACCTCGAACGTCGTGCCTTCGCCCGGCGTGCTGTCGATGAAGATGAAGCCGCCCGTCTGCTTGACGATACCATAGGCTGTCGACAACCCAAGCCCGGTGCCCTCGCCGGGGCGCTTGGTGGTAAAGAAAGGCTCGAACACCTTGCCGATCCGGTCGGCGGGAATGCCGCAGCCGGTATCGGCGATCGAGATGACGGCGTAACGCCCGGGCGGTATTTCGGCCCGGTCGCGGGTCACCCGGTGATCCTGCGTCCGGACATGGGTGGCAATGCGGATCTCGCCCGCGCCCGACATCGCGTCGCGCGCATTGACCACAAGGTTCATGACCACCTGTTCGAGTTGGCGCCGATCCGCCCGCACGGGCGGCAGGTCGTCGGCGTGATTGTGCACAAGCGTCACGCGCTCGCCGACAAGCCGATTGAGCAGATGGCCCAGATCGGACAGCGTCTCACGCAGGTCGAGGCGTTCGGGGTTCAGGTGCTGCTTCCGCGAAAAGGCCAGCAACTGACCGACCAGGCTGGCGGCGCGGTTGGCGTTCTGATGGATCTGGATCAAATCCGCGAAATCGTCGTCGCCCTCGTCATGGCGCAGCAACAGCAGATCGCAATGCCCCGAGATCGCCGTCAGCAGATTGTTGAAGTCATGGGCAACGCCACCGGCAAGCTGGCCGATGGCCTGCATCTTCTGGCTTTGAACGAACTGCGCCTCGAGCTTCTTCAACTCGGTCGCGTCGCTCAGCAGCGCGATCAGGCCCTGCTGGTCGCCATCCTGCATCCGGTGCAGGGTGACCTGGATATACGCGTCGGTTTCCGGTGCCACGGCGCGCACCACTTCGGAGCGGAAGGTTTGCCCCGCCGCCGCTTCGCGCAGCCAGCCGCTGACCGACCGGCCCAGCCCCTCGACCAGCGAGTCGAAACGCGGCGAGCCGTTCATCGAGTGGCCCAGCAAGGCCCGCGCCATCCGGTTGGCGCGGGTAATCGTGCCATCGGCACGCAGCTTGACCAGCGCGACGGGAAGGCTGTCGAAGAACTGATCCATCGCGGACCCGCCAACGGCGACGGCGTCGCACGGCACCGCGATGAAGCGGCGCCCGTCGCGCACGATCCCGTCATCGACGATCAGCACCGCACCGGGGGCGCCGGCAAGGGCGTGAACCGCACCCGGCCGCAGCGGCGGATCGGCAACGATATCCCCGACCCTGCGGGCCGGCCGTCCGAGCAATTCGGCCAGCGGCGCGTTGGCCGAGACCACGCCGTCCTCGGCGTCGAGGACGAATTCCGGAAGCCGGTTTCCAGCGGCATCGCTGCGCGGCTGGATCATCGGATCGATCAACCAGAGGTGGCGATGCCGTGCGCTGCGCACGACCGTTACCGCGCGACGTCCCAGCCCGGTGCGCAGGTCCGATCGGACCCGCCCATGGTGGGCCGCAGCAACCAGCAGCGCGCGTGCCTCGGTGCTGCCGCCGCCGCTGAGCATCGCCAGCGCGCCGGCAACCTCGCCGCCCGGCTCGGCGCCGAACTGCGCCTTGGCGATATCGTTGCGAACCAGGATACGGCCCTGCGAATCGGACACGAAGGCCGGACCGTGATAGGCATCGACGAGCCGGTCGTCGGGCACGGCAAATGGCAAGCGCCAGAGCGCGGCCAGGGCGAGAAGACCCGCGGCGATCGCGACGGCGCCGATCACCAGATCGGTTGGCGGCGCGCCCACCTGCAAGGCGCCAAGCCCGGCGAGCGCTGCCATTGCCAGCCCGATTGCGGCTGTGGCCAGACGGGCACCATGGCGGTCGGTCCGGGGTAAGACCTCCGAACCGGTCGGGCCGCCTGCGGCACCCGGGGACGCGGTTTCACGCACGCAATGCTCCTTTCCGTGCAGCCCGGCATGCCGGGACAGGCTTAACGAGAGGTTAACGCAAACCGCACTGGATGTGGCTAGAATTTGCCTGCTCGACCAACGGGCATCGAACAGGACCGTTTTCCGACCGCTGCCTGGCCGCGACCTTGGCAGGGCAGGGCCACGACCGACCGATGCCGGCACCGCAGGCCGGCAGGCCCGCGACCGCTGCCCATGCGCTGCCATGCGCACTCACCGATCAGGGGGCGCGGTCGGCGTGTCCGCTGACTGCCGGACGAGGCCGGCGAGGAAAAACCCATCGCCGTCCTCCGGCGGCAGGAAGCGTCGCTCCAGGGCGAGGTGCCATTCGGGATGGCGCGCCCGAAAACCGGCGATCCGGTCGCGGTTCTCGGCATCGAGCAGCGAACAGGTCGCATAGGCCAGCATGCCACCCGGCGCGACCAGCGGTGCGGCGGCATCGAGGATCGCATCCTGACGCGCGACCGCCTGCGCCAGCCCGGCGGCATCGGTGCGCCACTTGGCATCCGGGCTGCGCCGCCAGGCGCCGCTGCCGGAACAGGGCACATCGCACAGGACAAGGTCGTAGGGCCCCGAGGCCGACACCGCGCCGGGCGCCAGCAGCCCGATCGTCGCACCGGCCCGCGCCGCCCGCGCCGGCAGCGCCCGCAACCGGGAGGGATCGCTGTCATGGGCATGAAACAACGCCCCCGGGCAGCGCGAATGCAACGCCAGCGCCTTGCCGCCGCCGCCCGCGCAATAGTCGAGGACGCGCATCCCCGGGGCCAGCGGCAGCGCCTCCATCGCCACTTGCGGCGCGATGTCCTGCAACTCGACCAGCCCGTCGCGAAAGGCGCGGCTGCCGCGCAGCCTGCGGGCGTTTCCGGTCGCCTGCAACGCGGCGGGGCTGGTGGGGTGCGGCTGCGTGGCGACCCCGTCGGCGGCCAGCGCCTCGGCGACCGCTTCGCGCCGCGCCCGGGCCAGGTTCGCCCGCAGCCAGATCGGCGCGCGGTCCCGCAGGGCGCGCATGACAGGGGCAAAGGACGCGCCCAGCGATGCCCGCAGATCGGGCGCCAGCCATTCCGGGCAGTCGAGCGCCTCAAGCGCGGACAGGGCAATCGGGCGGGCCAGATGGGCCGCCTCGGCCGCCGAAAGCGGGGCGGGCGCGTGACCGATGCCGTCGAACAGGGTGGCCGGGTCCTGCCCGGCCTCGCGCAGCAGCCCCCGGACCAGGCCGCGCCCGGTCGCCGCGCCGCCAAGGGCGGCCGCCGAACGCCGCCGCCGCAGCGCGTCGAACACGATGTCGCGGATCGCCGCCCGGTCGCCGGAGCCGGCAAAGCGGCTGGCGCGGGCCCAATTGGTCAGCGCCCGCTCGGCCGGGTCGCCGGCCAGGACCCGATCAAGGATTTCGGCCGCCGCCGCGACCCGGGCGCCCGGCGTCACCGGCGCCGATCAGTCGGCCGCGGCAAAGGCAAAGCCGCCATCCCTGCGCGTCACCCGGCCCAGTGCCGGTTGCAGGATATGCCCGCCCGAGCACAGCGCGCCGTCGCTCGCGAGCATGTCGAGAAGGCCGCGCCGGGCGGCCTGTGCTGCGGCCGGGTCGACATCGAACACCACGCCGATGGACGGATCGGCCAGTTGCAGGGTTTGGGCATGGACGATGTCGCCCATATGGACAAAGCTCGCATCGCCGGAATCAAGCCGCACGCCGCAATGGCCCGGCGTATGGCCGGGCAGGGGCAGCGCGGTCAGGCCTGGCACGATCTCGCCGTCCATGGCGATGGTGCGCAGCCTTTCGCCATAGGCGCCAAGCACGGCGCCGGTCAGCGCCTGCCAGGCCGCAAGCGTGTCGTCGCCGGAAAACCGCGCCGGATCGGACCAGAAGGCACGCTCGGCCTCGGCCATCACAAGTTCGGCGTTGGGAAAGGTTGCAGCACCCCCCGCCGAGACGAGACCGGCGATATGGTCGGGATGCATATGCGTCACAAAGATCGTGTCGATGGTGCCGGGGGCGGTTCCGGTTTCCGCCAGCGCCTCGGCCAGATGCCCGGCGGTCGGCCCGAACAGATCGCGCGGCCCGGCATCGACCAGCACCGTCCGGCCGCGGCCNNGGCCGCGGCGGCAAGCAGGCTGTCGATCCGCGCCGGATCGGTCCCGGGAAACACGTCGGCGCCGAATTCAAGGTCGCCATCGGTCAACACGACGACCTGCCAGTCGCCCAGTTCGGTTGCAAGACTACGCGGCATCCTGTCCTCCGTTGCGCCGGGCCTCGGCCGGCTCAGAAACTTTCGGCAAAGCGGCCCAGATCCCGCAGATTGGTCTGGAACCCCAGATCGTCGTTGAGCAGGCGGAACTTGCCATCGGCGATCTTGGTGCGCATCGATTCGACATTGCGGCCGCGGAACGACAGATAGCGGATCTTGACCTTGCCGCGGTTCAGATTCTGCCAGACGACACCCAGGATCGACGCGGCCAGACGATCGTTGACCGCTTTCGCGTCGATATTGCTGCCAGCCGCAAAGTTCGACAGCGCCATCAGCGCCTCCACCGGTCCGGAGGCATGGATGGTGGTCAGCACCGTCGGCCCGCCCAGCGATATCTGCAACAGCTCGCGCGACGCGGTTTCGCCCCGGATCTCGCCCAGGAAAAGATAGCGATACGCCCAGCGGCGGGATGCCCGAATGGCATCGCCAAAGCCCCGCTCGGGCACCGTCATCTGATAGATGCGCCCGCCGCTGTAGAGCCCCGCGATCGGCTTCTCGATCGGATCCTCGAGCGTCACGCCGATCCCGCCATGGGTGCCCACCCAGTCCTGGAACAGGGCAGCCGCCGTGGTCGACTTGCCCGACCCGAAGCTGCCGCAAACCAGAACCATGCCCGGCGCCTGGCCGACGCGGCGCAGCTCGTCGCGGGCCCAGGACGGATAGCCAAGCTGGTCGAGCGTCAGATGCTGCCCGTCGAGCCGGCGCAGGCACCATTCCTTGGCTTGCTCGGCCAGGTCGGACGCCCGCGGCTCGTGCGCGACCCCGTCGGGCGCCACGATGCGCGAGCAGCGAAACGCGATCTGCCCGTAGGAAACGCTGAACTCATTGGGAAAGCGTTCGGCCGCCCAGCGCCTTTCGATATCGGCGAACAGCGCCCGCGCCTCGGTCACCAGATGGTCGGGAAGTTCCACCGTCGCGCCGCTGACGCCGGGTTCGACGCCCGGGCCGGAGAAGTTGCGCGCCAGGATCGGGATGGTGCTGTCGGACGAGACGAACAGGTCGGAGAACTTGTAGTCCAACAGGTTCGTCTTGCGCTCTGCGTCCAGCATCGGCCGCCCCCGCTTGATCGCCGAGGGGCGGCGGACCGCCTGATGTCAGTCCGTCGCCCCAGTGCCGGCCGCGCCGTCGTCCGCGCCATAGCCAAGCTGCGAAAGACGCTCGGCGATGCGTTCGGGCGATATCGCGGTCTGGTAAGGGTCCACTAGCACCCGAAACACAGTGCGTCCACCATCTTGGGCGGTTTCGACCACCGGGACCATTTCGAATTCCACCAGTTCCCGCGACAGGTCGGTCGCGCCCGCCTCGGACGCAAAGGTCGCGGCGACGACCATGCCGGGATCGGCATCGGCCGGGTTGCCGGCATCGGGATCGGACTTGCCGGGCAGCAGGTTCGCCGTCGCCAATGGCGGGCGCGGCGGCGGTGCGCCATCTTCGCCGCGCTGCACCGGCATGGCTGCCGCGACGATCATCGGACCGGCCGCCGACGCGGCCTGAAGGCGTTCGATCTTTTCGCGCCCGCCATGCGAGGCCATCAGGATCGTCGCCTTCTCGACCGATGGTCGGATATCGGGGCGCAATGCCCGCGCGGGATTGGCCGCGCCGGTCAGAACCGCGCCGGTGTCGAGAATCACCTGCACCTGCTCTGGCCCGCGCACCACATCCGTCACCCGGCCATAGCCGCCCAGCACCAGGCCGGCCTCGACCGTCAGGGAGGTGACCGGGTCGATCGGGCTTTGCAGTTCGATCTGACCATCGGCGTATTCGACCACCCGCCAATCGGTCGGCAGGTCGCGCGCGGCCGCCGCCATGCCGTCGCCCTCGATCTCTTCGTTCGACCAGTCGCCGACCCAGGGGGCGTCCGCCGGCACGATGCCGGCATCCGCCGCCGCAGCCTGCGGCGCCAGCGCGCCGCCGGCCGCCCCGGGCCCGCCATTCCGCGACAGCACCAGCAGGGTCAACGCATCGATCTGGTCGGGCGACATCGTGGCAAGCACGCGCAGCGCTTCGGGGTCGAGTTCGGCAAGCGCTGTCAGCAGGTTGCCGCCTTTGCCCGCGCTGTCGGCGTCCTGAGCTGCGGCGTCGTCGGCCGATCCGCCGATCCGCTCCACCAGGACGGGATCGAAGCGTTGCGCCGTGACCCGGACCGGAGCCGCGTCGGATCGGGCATCGCGGCCCAGCATCGGCCCTGTGCACACGGCGGTCGTGCCGAGCGGCGCCGCCTCCACGGCTGCCGTGGCGCGCATGTCGCCTGTTGCCGCCGCCAGCGCCACCGGCGGCAGAAGCGCGTCGATTTCTTCCGGATCGGCGAACGCGCCGGTCGCCGGGAGCACGGCCACCATGGCAGTCGCAATGCCCGCCGCCGTCAGGCGCGCGGCTGGTCGGCCGGTTTGGCCGATCGGCGATCTTGAAAGTTGCATGCCACACCTTCCCTGGCGGGCGTGGCACTGCCCCCGCCCAGCCGTTTCACCTCAACTCCGTCCGGCAGCGATGTTGTTCTTATCACGATATGATTCGCGCCGATGCTCGATGGCGCACACTTTATCCACAGAGTGGCAATTCTGTCACGCGGGTTTTTCGCTGGCGGTGCCGCTTGGAACGCAGCGCTTATGGCCGTGCGAGGGTGCGCATCGCGCCAAGGCATCAGATCATCCAGATCGGTCGCGGCCAGAGTTCGGCCGCAGCGATGGCGGCGGCAAGGCTGGGCATGGCGACCGCATAGAGCGGGATCGGCGCGCCCCAGGCATCGGGATCGAAGCCGATTTCGGCGGCCGCCTCGGCGGCGGCGCCATGGCGATCGACTGCGCGACGCAGGCCCGGCACCGCGCGCGCGACCGCCAGCAGGACGCTGAGCGTGGCGAATGCCACAAGCGCCCATAGCGTCGTGCCGAACACGACGACCGGCGCGACCAGTGCCAGCATGTCGGGCGGCGTCATCAGGACGCTTCGCAACAGCATCTGTGCGCCCCACAGGGCAAACAGAAGGCCGACAAGCGCCACCGCAGCAGCGATCGCGATCAACGGGGGCGGCCAGCCGCAGCCGATGCCGGCCTGGCAGGCGCTGTGCCAAAGCCACGGAATCGGGCCGGTGCCATGGGCCACCGCATAGGCCGCGATCAGGCCGGCGAGACCCAGCACAAGGCTGTCGGGCACCCAGGCCGTGCGCCAGTCGAGCCACGCGGCAGCCGCCATCCAGCAGCCAAGCGCGCCAAGCACCGCCACACCGACCAACCGGCGATCGGCAAAGGTCGCGCCGGTCAGGGCCAGCGCCGCGCCCGCGGCACCGCCGACCATCGCGGCCAGCAGCAACTGGCGATGGATGCCGGGCCGCCGCCAGCCCGCCGCCGGTCCCAGAAGGACCTCTTCGACCCGCAGCGCCGCGACGCAGAGACCGGCGATGCCCAACACCAGTGCGACGGCGGGCAGCAGCAGGCTCAAAACGCCTGCACCTCGGCGGTGATCTGCGCCTGGATCGAATACATCCCCGCAACGACCGCCATGATCACCAGGAAGACACCGATCAGGGCGGCGGTACGGATGGTCCCCATCCGCTGTTCCATCTTTTCCTGGTTCATCGTCAGCCAGTCCTGGGCAAGCCGCGACAGTTGCTTGGACAGGTCCTGGGTGCGGGCGAAGATCTTGATCGACAGGTTCATCTTGTAGTCCGGCCAGGAACGGCCGTGCCGGTGCAGCGCCTCGCCAAAATCGAGCCCGTTGAGCATGCCGCGGCGGATCCCGGCGAGCCGTTCCTTCACATAAGGCGTCGAGCTTGGCAGGATGCGTTCCACGGACACCACCGGCGACATCCCACCGCGCATCAGGCTCGAGACGGCAAGCATGAAGGAGATGCCGGTATAGACCCGGTAAAGCTTGTAGACCGGCAATTGATCGAGAATGCGACGGACCCGGCCGGTCAGGCGTGGCAGGGAAACGAAAACGAGGACGCTCAGCGCCACGGACGCTACAGCGAAGGGTACCGCATACTCTGTGGCGAACACGCCGAGAAACCGCAGGAAGGCGGCCGCGCCCGTCCAGCGTTCCGGCGGCAGAACCCCGCCGATCTGCGGCACGATCTCGCGACCGAAATAGACCAGCATCGCGAAGACGAGGATGAACAGGAAGATCGGGTAGGTCAGGCCGCCGATGATCGTGGCGACCACCTTCTTCTTGCGTTTCATGGTCTGGACATATTCGTCGAGCTGCCCGGGGAAATCGTCCGAGTTCTCGGTGGCGTCGAGCACCATCCGGTCGTCGGGCGGCACCCATTTCTTCACCGCCTCGCCGAAGGACTTGCCGTTCTTCATGTCGCGCAGCATGCCATACAGCACGACGGCCGAAGGCTCGCCCTTCTTCTTTCCCTCGTCGCTGGCGACCAGCGCCAGCAATTCCAGCGCCTCGGGCTTGGACATGCCCGACCGAAGCAGCGCGGCGAACTCCTGATAGAACTGGGTCCGCAACCCGTAACCGAACTGGACCCGCGCAAACCAGTTCTCGAAGGCGCTGGCCATCTGGGGAGGCTACCCGGCGAGCAAGGCGTCGATGTCCCGGCGCAAACGGGGAACAAGCTGCGAAAGCTCGCGCTCATAGGTCTCCAGCAGGTCGACCTCGCCCTGAACCTCGTCGATGTCGCAGATGCCGGCGCCGGCCTTGATAAGCGCGTGATGCATCACCGGCGCGCCGCCCATGCCGCCCTCTTCGTTCGGGGTCAGCCAGTATTGCTCCGCCTTGACGCGCGACTCATCCATATACATTTCCAGCAGGCGCGCATCGGGTCGGATCGTTTCGGCCACGACGGTCCGTCCGGTGAGGCCCTTGAAGCACTTGTCGCATCCCCTGCCCAACACATAAAGCTGCGACATGTCGCGGCCGGTCAGCCGCGCAAACCGTTCGGCCAGATCGGCATCGATCGCTTCGTTGTCGAGCGCCTCGGAAAGCGGCGTCCGGCAATGCTGGCATATCACCCCCAGCAGACGCTGATAGATCAGCCCGCCGACGGTGCGCGGGTCCTTGAGGTCCTCGCGCTCGGCGCCAAGGTTGATCAGACGGTTCAGAATACCCAGCGCCGAGCCGGCATGCACCGTCGACCAGAGCGCGTGACCGGTCTTTGCCGCCTCGATCGCCATCGAGGTCAGTTCCTCGGACCGGATTTCGCCCAGCACGATCACGTTCGGATCGCTTCGCAGCGCCGCCTTCATCGCGTCGCGAAACGCCGTCACCGCGTTGGTGCCGGCATTGATCTGCGCCTGGATTGCGCCCAGCAGCTCGAGCTCCTTTGGGTCCTCGGCCGCGTAGATGCTGATTTCCTTGCGCTTGTCCAGGAACATGGCGTTCAGACAGCGCTGCAAGGTCGTTGTCTTGCCCGATGACACCTTGCCGGCAAAGATGTACATCCCGTTGGTTTTCAGGCGCATGTTCCGAAGGTCGGTGGCCTGCTGCAGCGAATAGCCAAGGCTGTCCACATCCGTCTCGTAGCTTTTCGAGACGTATTTGAGGCGCATCACCAGCGCACCACGCATTTCGGAGGTGGGCGTGTATTGCAGGCGCAGCATCTCGACATTTTCGGGCAACAGACCGGAATTGGCGAACATCGCGCCCTGCTGGAAGGTCGAGTCGGTGCCCGAGGCGCCCTGGCCCTGGGCCACGGCAAAGGCGGCGCGGATCATTTCCTGGCCGTCCTGCGAGGGTTCCTGGCCGATCTCCATCATGCGGCCGTTCACCCGGATCTTGATCTCGGTGTAGTCCTCGAGAACCCGCATATGGATGTCCGACGCGCGCATCTCGGCGGCTTCGTGGATGATCCGCGACAGGGTCTTCTGCCGTTCAAGATCGAGCGCGCGCCAGTTGGTCTTGGGCTTCGTCGAACCAAACGCCTTGTAGAGTTCCTCGATGAAGTCCTTTTCGGCATCGAGCATCTTGATGCGCGCGATACCGAAATGCCGTGCGCGGACGGAGATCGCGTTGACCTGGGGGCGGTGGCGCTGACCGCTTGCCACCACGATCACGCCGTTCTTGAACACGGCGACGGCGCCGCGCATCTGCGGCCCGACATCCATCGTCTGGCCGGAGCCCGAGATCATCTCCCAGTCGGATGCCTCGGCCAGGAAACGCTCGCGGCCAGCCTGGGTGGACAGATCCGGTTCGCTTACCTCTTGCGCCATGCTCACTCCTCGATGGAGAGAGTCTGGCGGGTTCGGTCAGGGTTGGCAAGAACGACGGTCGTCATGGTGACCTCGGCGACAAGCTGGCCCGTCGGCAGCATGTCCCCCTTCTCGACAGACAGAACACTGCTGCCGAGCGAAATCCGCGCAAGATACGCGCCATTGGCGCCCTGGATTTCCAGAAGGTTGCTGTCGGAGAGAAGGCCCGCGGTCGGGAATTCTGCAACCTCCACCGCGTCCGGGTCGGCTTCACCGGGTTGCGGTTGGACTGGCAGCAGCGCCACCAGGTCCGATGGCGAAAGTGCGCCGAACGGGCCGTCGTCGCCCGCATCGGCACTTCGGACCGCTTCCAGCTCGGAGTCGCTCTCGATCAGCTGGGCTTGCAGACTGTTCATCGCAATGCGCTGGCGAATGCCCTCGGGGGTGTCCGCGAAATTCGCGAACTTGCCGGGGGCCACTTCGATGTCGGCCTCCGGGCCGTAGATGGACATCAGTTGCCGGACCAGCTGTGCCTGGCGAAGCTGGCGGTCCATCAGCAGCAGACCCTCGTTGATCTCGGCCTGGCGGGCGATCAGCCCGTCGCGCTGGAGCAGCCCGATCGTCTCGTCGGTGATGATGTCGGGCGTGGTCGGGTCGCGCGGCATGCGACCGCCCGGCTCGACCGTGCCGGCCGGCGCCGGGCCCGCTTCCGAAGGTGCCGGACGCAAGGCTTCGATGACATCGGCAAGCGATTGTGCCACCGCCGGTGCCGCGGTCATGGCGAGGCTGACCGCGCTGGCCCTGCCCAGGGATCGCAACAGGAGGTGCGTCATTCGTCTTGTCTCGCTTCGTGATACAGGCGCATCACCATCGTCCAGGTCTGGTTGTACGGGTCATAGGTCAGTTGCTCGGGGACCCGTGCCGGTATATCGGACACAAGCTTAAGATATTCCTGAAGCGGTGTCGATTCCCGGAAGGTCAGTTCATGGTATGACCAGATCGGCTGCCCCTCCTGCTCGCGCGCCTGGTCGGGCCGTGGCGCGACCAGCCGGAACCCTGGCGAAAGATCGAGCGTGTCGAATCGCAGCGTCAGGGTTTCGGAAACTTCCTGCGCGCTCAAGGCGCGCAGCGACTTGTCCATGTCGCCCTCGCCAAACGGCTCGCGCAGCGGAATCGTGGCGCCGTCGAGGTTCGAATCAAGGCCGATATTCTCGAATCCCGCATCCTCCATCGTTGCCAGAAACCACGACACGCGCCCGCCCGATTCCCGGCGCCATGTGGCCTGGGCCACGATGCTGTCGCCCGAGACCGAACAGGTCATCGGCTGCTGCCGCCAGCCCGTGGGAAAGATCAGCAACTCCTGGAAACTCCGCGCGCAGATTTCGTAGAACCGCTCGGTCGACGGCAGGCCGACCCAGGGCGGAATGATCTCCACGGGTTGCTGTGCCGCCTGCGCCGCGCGGGCGGCGGCGGCCCGCCGCTCGGCCTCGATGCGGCGCAACTCCTCCAGCCGGCGTTGCTCGACGATGTTCTGCCAGACCAGATATCCGGCGATCGCCGCGACGACAAGCAAGACGACTGGGATCGCGATCGGCAGCAATGCGCGCAGCTGGTTGGTCGATTTCAGCCGGGCCGGGCGGCCGCGCTTTTGCAGGATCGAACCGAGGTCGGCATCGATCGTGCCGTCGATGTCCCAGGCCACGGGACAGATCATTGCGCTCCAGTTGGGTGCGTCCTGCAGGGCGGCGAATGCACCCTGGGCATCGCCCCCATCGGTGATGACGCGATCCTCATAGATCTGCCCGTCGCGCCAGGCGACGATCCACCAGGACTGCCCCATATCCCCGGACATTTCGAAGGCGGCCAGCCAGTTGCCCGGCAGAACCTCGTCCGAGAACAGCGTCGCCGCGGCCGCCATGCCGGGTTTCAGACCGTTATACTTGAAGCCGAAGCCGATCTGTTCGCGATCGCCGACCATCGCGTAAAGATCGGGCGCGTCGTCGCCAAAACCCGCTTCGCCGGCCTGCTCGGCAATCTTGCGGTCGACGTCGAAGGGCAGCCACAACAGCCCGATCGCATAACGCTTGCGCCCGTTCTCGACCAGGCGGCCCTGATCGTCGATCTCGAAATCCACCGGATCGGCATCGGCCGCCAGCGTGGCGATGCCGGCGGCGACATCCATCGCGTCGACGGCGCCCGCTTCGACCTGCGACGCCGCGCGCTGGCGGCGTCCGAACAGGCGGCGTCGCGGCCGGGCTTCGCCATCGGCGTCCTGTGCGTCCGCTTCCGCCTCGGGCGCGGCGGCTTCGGCTGCCTCGCGGCGCCGCCCGAACAGGCCGCGCCGCGGCGCCGGCGGCTCTTCCGCCGGGGCCGCTTCGGGCGTCGGCGGGGCCGTGGTTTCGGGCTCGTCGCCCTCACCCGTCACATCGCGAAACAGGCTCAGACTGCGCGGCCGCTTCATGGCGTTGCCTCCCGCGCGGCCGGATCAGCCGCCGCCGCTGATGCGCTGCAGCAGGCGCGGGGTGATGAAGACTATGCTCGCCGCGCGTTCGATGCTGGCCCCCCGGCTGCCGCCAAACGCGAAGAAGTTCGCATTGCCGATGCCCTGCTTGTCGAGCACGGCGCGGCGACGTTCGAAGCCGAACAGCACGAGCGTCTGGCCGTTGCGCAGGACCACCTGCTGCTCGAAATTGACGCGCGAGACTTCGGGCAGCTGAACCGTCGTCTCATTGTCCGTGCCCTCATTCGAGGTGAAGTTCTCGATCTGGATCACGTCGGACAATTCCAGCTCGTAGCGGACCAGGATTTCGCGCGTGTTCAGGATGCGCGGTGCCAGCGCCATCGTGAAGCCGGTCGTGATCGTGCCCGGGTTGATTGACGTGCCAGCGATGTCACCCGTGGAGTTTGCGACCGTTTCGACCGATTCCACATAGGCCTCGTCCTGCACCACCTCGATCGGCACGACCTGGAAATTGGTCGTGGTTGCCCCGGTGCGGGTTTCGACGCTGACATTGTTCTGGGTCGACAATGCCTGGACGGCCGCCGTCACACTGTAATCGTCGCCGGCAATCGCGACATTGGCGGTGCCGATCGGGGCTGCCTGGGCAAGGCTGCCGGCAGCTTTAAAGCCCGCATCCCAGTTGGTGCCCTGCAAGAGAAGCTCCTGAAGGTCGAAGTTGAACCCTTCCTCGTCGGTCAGCGTCACGTTCAGCACGGTGACGTCAAAGGCGATCTGCTGGCCCAGCGCGTCGTTCATCGTCGACAGGTATTCCTGGATCCGATCCTGATCGGACAACAGCGCGGTGACCGTGATGATCCCGGTCCCCTCGCCGATGGTGATCCGCGTGCCCTGGCCGACAAGGTTGCTGAGCGTGCTGGTCACCTCGGACCAGATGTCGATGGCGACCGAGCCGGTGCTGAGCGACAGGCTGCTGCGCGTCGGCAACGACGACAGCTGATACTGCCTTGTCACATAGTCGCGAAAGATGATGCGGTCGTCGCCGACGCTCCATTCGACCTCGAACGCGTCCGATATCTCGTCCAGCACCTCGGACAGCGACCCCGTCAGGTTCGGCCGGATGCGCAGGGTGCCGGCGCGGGTCGAGGCGCCGCCGCCGCTGATATTCGTGGCCTGACCGGCGTCGTTGCCGGTCTCGTCGTCATCGCCGGTCGACTGGCTCGAGACCGAGCCGTCATCGGTGGCCGTCACGCGGGCACCCGTGGGGCCCAGGGCGACCACATGGGGAACCCCGGTGATCCGCGACAGCCGGGCGGCGATGTCGACCAGGCCCAGCGGCTCGCGCGAGACGATCGAGACGGCATCGACCCGTTCCAGCCGCGGCGGCAGCAGATCGGCCGCCCGGACCCGTGTGTCGACCGGGGCGACGAAGAACCCCTCGCTGATCTGTGCCGCGCCGGCGCGCATCGCCTCGCGCGACTGGAAATCATAGGTGCCCTGCCGCATCCGGCCGGTCGTGTTCTCCAGCTCGAACTCGGTCTTTGCCGTGGTCTCGCCGCAGCCCGGCACGATGGCCAGCGCGGCCAGTGCCGCGCCGACGCCGGCAAATGCCCGCCAGGCCATCTTACTGCGTCTCCACAAGAAGCGTGTCGACATGGATCACGCGGTTGCCGCGGTACAGCGTGACGGCAAGCTCGGGGTTGCTGCGGTGGACGGCATCGACCAGCTCGATCACCGCATCCTCGAAGGTGCCGCGGAACTGCGCCGAGGCCCGCAGATAATAGTCGTATTCGGTGTCCCAGATCATCGTCCAGCCGGACACCCCGGTCCAGCCCAGCAGGGTGTCGCGCAGCGTGCTGCCCGACACCGCGCCCCAGCTGCGCACCGCACCGCCGCCGGTGCTGTAGGCCCCGCCATCGCCGGCCAGGCCCGGCCCGTCGGCCTGCACCGCCGCGGGCACACCCAGGCCGAGCGCGGCGACGAGCAGGCTTGCCAGCCACGCGGCACCGCGCGGCGCGGCCGCGTTCAATCTCGGAAATGAGTCCGCCATCTGTCCGGCTCCTGCCCCTGCGGACCCGAAAGGCGCCCCTGCGGCGTCCTGTGTTGCGCCGGCCGGCGCGAACGGGCCCTTATTGTTCTTTGCCCTGTGGCGGTTGGTCCGCCATCCTGCCTCTGAATGCACTTCTGCCCGGCGCACCGGGCAGAAGCAAGCCTTTTGTTCGATCGGCGCGTTACCGCCCCATCACCCAGGTGACGGTGTTGTTGCCGGATGCGCATATGCCCGATACGTCACCCGGTCCCCAGCCGCCGCTGGCGGCGTCCGTCGCCTGACGTGTGCCACCCGGGGCGGAAATGGCGACACCGATGATCCCCGAGCCGATCGGGCTGGTCCCGCCCTCTTCGACGGTGCCGAGGCGCACACAGGCCGCCTGCGGGATGTCCGTGTATTCGATCACGAACGCTTCGTTGTTGGCTGGCTCGTTGGTGTTCNNGGGGGCGACCCCGGCGAAATCGGTTTCCGTCTGATACATTGCGCGGGTTTCCGACGAGATCGACGAGATCGTCCGCACCGCGTCCGAGGTGCGCTGCGCCAGCGACGCCTGCTGGAAGAACACCAGCCCGCCGACGATGATGCCGAGCGCGATCGAGATGAACAGCACGGCCTCGATCAGGGTGACGCCACGCTTGCGCGCCCGGACGACCCAGCCGACCGCGCTGGAGTGAAATTCGCTCATTTTTTCTTCCCTCTTGGTTCCGACCCCGCCGCCCGCGACCCGGCAAGCGCGGATCACGAACCTTGCGGCCATTTCAACGCGGCAACTCGTCTTCGGAGCGAAACCGGAGGCGCGGAAGCCGCCACGCAGTGAGACGGTACGACCTTTGCCGCCGTCCTGCACCACATCCGATACGTGATATACCGCCAATAATGGACTTGAACGGCTGATGAGCTATACATGTGAATGTAGCTTTTCGAATTTATTACCCCTGTGGCATGGCAGCGCCAGCGCAACGTTTTGTTAAGTTGTGGAGCCAGACTGGCATCCTGTGGCCTATCGAAACACAACACAGTCATAAAGATGTAGTTAGCCTTGTTGATGGGGTGCGGACGCCGCCGAAATGGTGCATTATTGCAACGTGCAGCGGGGGGACTTGCCATGCGGGATCGGAATCGCCGGGACGCGGTGACCAAGGGCCTGCGCCGGCTGGGTGTGTCGCTGATCGAGGCGATCTTCTATCTGACCGTCACCGCCAGCGTGCTGACCCTGACCGCGCAGATCCTCGACCGCGAGGCGACCCGCGAGACGAACGAGGCGTTTGCCGCCGACCTGCGCCAGATGATTGCGGCGGCACGGCTTTACGCCGACGGTCGGGCCGGCCAGGTACATCAGTTGCTGATGAACAACGACCCGTTGATCACCGACATCCCGATCGCGCAGCTGGTCGATGAGGGGCTGCTGCCCGGCCTGTTCGGCGAGGCCGGGGGCAGCGGGCTGGCGATGCACAACGACAAGGAATATCGCCTTTGGGCGCGCGGCGTGTTGCGCAGCGCGGCGATCGCCAATCCGAACAATCCACCCACGGTCACCAGGGGCGCTGTCGACACCAACGGCAATGGCGCGATCGATGCCCCCTTCACGGACCTCAATCCGGCGAATGACGAGCTCGACATCGAGATGGTTCTGGTGACCCGCGACACGGCGCTGCCCGCCACCCCGGTCTTCAACCGGGCCGACGGCAACCGGATCGTCGCCGAAACCGGCCTGCCGACCGCGGGCTTCATCCAGCGCGACGCCACCGGCGCCCCGATCGCCACCGGCGCCTATGGCGGCTGGACCCTTGATCTGTCACCCTACAGCGATTCGGCGGTTGTCGCTTCGGCCACCGATTTTGCGCTGATCGACAACAATTTCGCCGGCCTGATCGCGGTTCCCATCCACGGGGTGATGAGCCGTGCCGCCGGACCCAACCCGAGCAATGTCGAGGATCAGTTCGCGCGCTGCGCCGCGCTGCCCGACGGGCATCCGCTGCAGGACGAGTGCTACGAGAACCCGGCGGTCTGGACCGACATGGTGTTCAACCAGCTGTTCTCGGATGGCTCGGTGCGGTTTCCCGGGATCGAAGGCGTCTATCGGATCACGATGACCGATCCGGCGAACTTCCCGGCCGGCAACGACATCGCCAGCATTCGCGGGCTGACCATCCTGGAAATGTCACCGCCGTTTTCCACCGGTGCCATCTCAGACACGCTCGACGTTTTCCCGCAGATCTCGAACGTCTCGCGGCTCAGCATGGGGCGGCCCGGTTCGGACGGCATTCCGGCCGGCGTTTTCGGCGACATCCGCAATCTGCACGGGCTGTCCTGCGCGGCGGGCGGCGTCACCGACATGCAGAACGGCCGGTTCGTGGTGGATTGCGACGAAACGGTGTTTTCGGAGTTCCTGTCCGTCACCACCCCCGATCCGGCGGCTGACCCCGAGCGCCGCCTGTTCAACGTGACCAGCGACGCGGTGCTGCGCGGCGCGGTGGCGCTGCAATCGACGGCGCCGCTGGCAGTGACGCTGGGCGGGGGCGGCGCGCCGGGAACGGGCGTGCTGACGAGCGGGCAGATCAGCCTTTTTTCGGACAGCGCCTTCGTGACGCTGGAACCGGGCACGATCACGGCATCGGGACGGTTCCAGGGCCAGACGGTCAGCACCCCGGCGCTGAGCCTGGGCGCACCCGACCCCACAACGGCGATCACGGATGCTGTCGATGTCACCACCAACCTTCGGCGCCGCCCGGTCTCGAGGGTATCGGCCGCCGAAGACGTGGCGCTCGCTTTCCCCCAGCCAGCCTGCGGCAGCGGGTCAACGGCCTTCATCGACGTGGTATCGGTGTTGCCGCCGGGACCCGAAACCAGATCGCAGGACCTGATCCGTGATGTCGCGGTGAGCGCTGATGCCTCGTTCAATGTCAGCGTCACGGTGACCTATGCGGATGTGACGGCGGGCGTCAAATGTGACGTGACCAGGGAGGTTATGACCCATAGAGACACGCTGCTTGGTCCGGCGGATTTCACTTTGTCTTTTAGCGAAGAGCGACGAACGGTCCACAGAAACTTCGACTGCACGTACGGCGAACTCGATACCGTGAACACGGATGCGGTGATCAATCCGCTTGGCACGCGGGTCACGGCCATTGTGGGGTGCGAGTGATGACGCCGTTTGGCCCGATATCCCGACCGGCTGCAAACCCTGGCAGCGGCGCGCCGCGCAACAGGGCGGGCATCCGGGACTTGCGGCGCCGCGCGATCACGTTGACCGAGTTGATCCTGTACCTGGCGGTCACCTTCAGCGTGATCATCTTCAGCTATCGCGTCCTGCAAGAGGAAGACTCGCGCCAGGTCGAAACCATGGCCGCGGCCGATCTGCGCCGGGTGATCGACGCGACCCAGCTTTATGTCGCGAACGAATACCGCACGCTGCGCCAGGACATCGTGTATCGGGCGCAGAAGGCGGGCGGCAACAAGAGCCTGTTCGCCAGCTATGCGCTTGACCAGGTGTCTGACCCTGTGACCGGATTCAAATCTCCTGTCGATCTGGGCTATCTGCCGGCCTATTACGGCAACCGCAACGCGATGCAGGGCAATCTTGGCCGGAACTACCGGCTGATGGTCCGCGGCGTCTCGTGCCTCGATACAGCCAACCCCCAGGCTACCTTGACCGATGGCGCGGTCGCAGTGCCGATCCCTGCGGGCGGTACCGTACAGGGACAGATCCTGCCGGATTTCGCCGACATGGAGTGTTATTGGAACGATTCGAATAGTAATAATATCAAGGATCCGGGCGAGTTCAGCGAAGAGCTCGATCTCGAAGTGTTCCTGGTGACGGTCCCCGATGCCAACGCAGCGGCGGTGCCGCCCAATGTGGGCAACCGCATCACCGCGCGGGCCGGCACGGCGGCGGCGGGCTATATCGGGTTGGATAACGGCAACGCGCAGGTGGTCGGCCCCATGGGCGGCTGGACCTACGACCCGTTGGAATTCGATACAGCGGCCAAAGATCACGCTGAAACATTCCCTGTCGCCGGGAACTTCGCCTCGATCATCGCGCTGTCGGGCTATGGCGTGATCTCCGATGGCGAGGGCCCGCGCGACAAGGCCGGGCAGGACAAGCTTTCGCTTTGTGCGGGTCGCACCGGCGCAGAGTATCTGGAATGCGTGACCGGCGATGCGCTTTGGGAGGACCTGGCCTTTGCGGCGATCGACCGTGACGGGGATGGCGCGGTAGACCTGTTCCCCGAGATCAGGGGCGTCGGCGGCATCCGCATGGCGCCCCCGACCGACGGGCCGGATGGGATCGTTTCGGATGGCAGCATCTCGCGTATCGAGGGGCTGGTGTTTCTCGATATGGGTCCGGCCTTCTATCTGACCAACACGCCGGTGCCGGCCGATCTGGTCGTTGCGCAGATCACCAATGTCGGCCGCATCGTGATGGGCGAACCGCTGGATACCGACAACACCGACGGCCCCGACCTGTTTTCCGAAGTCCGCAACGTGCATGCGCTGTCCTGTGCGGCCGGCGGCACCACCACGACCGATGGCGTGCTCGCGATCGACTGCGACGAAACCTATGTCCCGTTCGGCTTTTCCATGACCACCGACGGGGTGCTGGACGTCGCGGCCGAATCGCGCTTCACCCGGCGGCTCGACATCGTCACCGACGCGCCCAGCCTGCTTGTCCCGGCAACCGACAACCCCGGACGCTTTCTGCGGCTCAGCGACACGGCGGTCATCCTGCGCAACGATACCGGCGACGAGACGCGGTTCGACGCGCAGGGTCTCGAGGCCGAGAGCCTTGCCGCAGGAACGCTTGCCACGGAAACCCTGAAGCTGTCGGGCGCCACGAGCGACGAGGACGTGACCCTAAACCCGATGGTCCGGCTGGTGACGGCGACGGTTGGCAGCGCGGGCAGTCCGGTCACTCTGGCCGATCCGGACTGCCCGGCCGGGTGGGATACGGTGGTCGAGGTGGTCGGCGTACAACCGCCCGACACCTATACAGACCTGGGCGCCGGTCCTCCCGGTGGAATAATCTATGATCGCGTCCTGAGCATTTCCTTGCTGAACGGGTCTGGCTCGCTTTCGCCTGGCGCCACCGTTACCTATGGACGGCCGGTGATCCTGCCGACGACGCTCCAATCCCCAACCTGTTCACAGGCGGGCACGACGCCGGTAGTATTTCCGATTCCAAGTCGTCCCCCTTTCTCCATTTATGGGACCAGGATTACCGAGAATTGTGAATACGGAACCGGTCTCGACCTGGAGTTCGACACCCACGACGTCACCAATCCGCTCAATACAAGGATATCGGCAATCGTGGGTTGCGCCCCCGAACCCTAGGGACTGCCACCGACGAACGAACGCCGCCGAGCCGGCAGAAAGGGCCATGAAAGCGTCCGAAAGTCCTGGTCAAGACCTGTGGATGGGGTGCAGACTAGGCCAGCAAATGCGATGATCACCGACAACCATTCGATGGGCAATCCACTATGGCACTTTTCGGTCTGATCCAGCCCCATCGGGACATGGCGCGGAAACCCGACGCACAGCGCCATCGATGGCGCGCCCTGGGCGTGACCCTGACCGAGATGATCCTGTATCTCTCGGTCACCATGGGCGTTCTGGTGTTCACGATCTCGCTCATCCAGCAGGAAGCGCAGCGCCAGTCGCGCAGCCTTGCCGCCAGCGACCTGCAGATGGCGATCGAGGGTGCCCAACTGTATGTCGCGTCGCGCTACGATGCCATGATCGACGAAATGTTCGCAGGCGCCACCGGCATCCAGGACATGTTCCTGCGTGTGCCGATGTCGGCGCTGTTCGACGCCGGTTATCTGCCGCGCGCCGTGGCACCCGGGCAGTCGGTGCTCAGCCGCGAATTCGGCCAGGACCTCGCACTTTATGCCCGGGCGGTCCGCCGCGACGCCCCGGGCGTTACGGCCACGCCAAACGCCGTCGACACCGATAACAACGGTCAGATTGACGACCGGTTCGTCGATCGGCGGCTCGACAACGACCAGCTGGAGATCGAGGCGCTGCTCATCGCCGATGGCGAGATGATGCGGAACGCCGGCATCGCACTGGGCATCGCACGGCTCAGCGAACAGCCGGCCGCCGGGGCCGTTCTGTCGGTCGACACTCCAGAGAGGCTGGTCGCGCGTGGCGTGGCCGGCGCCTGGGAAGTGGATTTGCAAGCGATGGCCAGTGCGGCCTGGAACCGCCTTCCAAACCCTGCCGCCCACCTCATCGCGGACGTTGCGGCCGACGCGATGGACCAGAACGAAGGCTACATCGCAGCCATCGTGGCCTTGCCGAATTTCGGCGTCATGACCTCGTACGGCAACCCGCGCGAGGTGGAACAGGCGACCGGCCTGCGGCTGTGCCCGGCCTTTGCGCTGGGCACGCCAGAGTACCAGACCTGCATCACCAGCAACCAGAACGCGGTGATGACCAACATCGTGCTGCAAGGCTGGGACGAGGATGGCGACGGCTTTCTCGACGGTTTCCCGGGCCTTGAATCGGTGTTCCGGATCAGGATGGCAGAGCCGGACGATCTGCGCCCAGTTCCGACGGCGGACCCCGCCGGGACAATCGCGCAGGCCGATATTCCAACGATCAAGGGCCTGACATTCCTCGACATGCGCGATCCGTACCAGACCGACAGCGGATGGGTCTTGCCGACCATCAGCGACGCAACCCGGATCACCATGTTGCCGCCCACCAACAGGGACGAGACAGGGACGACCACGGACCTGCAGTTCTCGACGATCGAGAACGCCGCTGCGGTGACGTGTGACCCCGCGGCCGATCCCGTCGCCCTCGCCGACGGCCGGATCGTGCTCGACTGTGCGAAGACGACGATATCCGAACGGCTTGCGGTCGATGGTTCAGGGGTGGATTTGCAGGGCACGGCGACGTTCCGTTCGAATGTCAGTGTCACGGATTCCGTCCGGCTGACGAGCGATCCCGCCCTGGGCCGGTATGCCGAGTTGCGCGGCGACGGCATCATCGTTTCGGACGGCGCGGTCAGCGCGTCGATCAATCTTGCCGTCAGCGTCGCCGACATGATCGACATGAGCGCCGTCAGCGTGGCGAACCTTGAACTGCTGAACAGCAGCGGGCAACCCTATGACGTGACCGAGAATGCGATGCTGCTGACCCAACGGGTGACGGCAGACACCGACGACCAAGGGGTGGGCGTGACCGCTCCATCGAAACCGACGACCTGTCCGGCTGGATGGACGGCCGAACGCAGCCTCGTGTCGGTTCAGCCGGCGCTTCCTTACAATGACGGCACAAACGACTTCGGGATCGTCCACAGGATCTCGATTCCAGATCCTGATGCCGACGTGGTGAAGGCCAATATCATCTTTGGTCGGGCAGCGACTCCCACCACAGATCCGACCTGCACCCAGGTGCTGTCATGCAGTCGTAATTACGACTACCTCTTGCCTTGGATCAGCGCTACGGAGACCTGCCGGCAGGACCTGGTCGACTGTGGCACCGGCCAGCTCCTTGTGGCAACCAAAGGCCCGATAGACACGCCAGCCGGCACCGTCTTCACCTTCCGGGTCGGCTGCGTGCCAGTCCCGTAACGCGGAGGGTCCCGCCATGCTTGCCATGGTTCCTGCGATGATTGCCCTTACCCTGGTCATCACGCTTGTCTTCGTGTTCGGAAACCGGCCTGCCCATTACGGGACGGCCGCCCTGGCCGAGAACATGGCCCGCTATCACAACACCGCCCTGGCGGTGGTGACCGCGCCGGGGGCCAGCCACACCGTGCGGCTGCTGTCGGACGCCGCGCTGCAACTTGTCGCGATCACCCCGATCGCGGAGTGGCGCAGCGCGATCGTCGAAATCCCAGGCGGGCCCCATGCGGGCCAACGCTATCTCATCACCTATCCCGGCGATTATGCCACCAACTCGCGTTTCGACCGTCGCGATTTTGCCGAAATCCCGTTCATCCTGCGGCGCAACAACTACACCACCGCCATCTATGGCGCATGGAGCGACTCGATCGGGATCACCGACATCATCGACATCAGCGGCGTCGATGTCACGCTAACGACCACCCCGCCAATCCAGACAGCCCCGATTGTCGATGAACTCGACAATCTGACCCCGATGCTGATGAACCGGGTCCAATAGGCAGCCCACCCGCCTGCGCAGAAACAGGTGACGCCGCCCTGCCGATATGCTAGGCTCGCCCCAGAGGCAGAACAAACAGGCAGGGGAAGGCAGGCATGTCCCCGCACAAGAAGCGTCGCAACGCCGGCGCCTTGCTCGCATGTGTTGCGGCGTGGTCCCTCGTGGACGTGGCGCCGCTGCGCGCCCAGACGGCGCCGATGGCCGGCACCCCGATCGCCGCCCCCGCCACCGCCAACCCGGCCGACATCGCGGCGGCGCGGGCGCGGCTGGCCGGGCTGCGGGCGGACATGGCGCGGGATCGCCGCACACTTGCCCGCGACCTTGCCGGCG
>DNSZ01000261.1 GCA_003500165.1 Paracoccaceae bacterium
ATTAGTGCAAGCTGGTATTACACGGCGACATCCCGGCCGCCGCGCCGGATCGCCGGCCTGGCGATGCCCCCCTTGGCGGCCTGGCTTGGCACGTTGATCGGCATCGCCATCCTGGCGGCCGCCTGGGCCCGGGTCGGCCGCGACCCGAAGGGCGGCGCGATCTATCCCCGGTTCGAGCCGCCCGCGGGCCTCAGCCCGGCCGCGGCGCGGTTCATCCGGCAACAGGGGTTCGACGATGGCTGCCTGACCGCGGCCATCCTGTCGATGGCGGTGAAGGGCGCGCTGACCATCCGCGAGACCGGCAAAGGGCTGCTCGGCCGGGCGACCTATGCGCTTCAGCCGCAGGGCCGGACCGGACGCAGGCTGAGCCGGGGCGAGGTGGCCGCCTATCTGGCGCTGTTCGCCGAGGACGACGCCCCGCTCGACCTCAAGCCTGACAAGAAGAACGGCGCGCGCGTGGATCGGGCGCGCGCGGCGCTGCAGAAGGCCCTGCGTGACGAGCATGTCGATGCCACCTTCCGGCGCAACGCCCGCGAACGGGTCGCCGCCACCGGCGCGGGCGCCGTCTTGACGGCCGGCATGATCCTTTATGGCGCGAACGGGTCCTGGGTGCCGGTGGCGCTGTGGGCCGGCGCGGCGCTGGCGGTGGCGGTTGTCGTGAACGCCCTGGCCGGGCTGATCGACCGGCCAAAGCGTATCTTCGGCGCGGTGGTCGTGATCGCTCTCCTGGGTTGGTTCTGTCGAGAGCTGATCGGCACTGTCGCCAGCGATGCCCAGCTGGGCGGACTGCTGTCCTCGATGGCGATGCGCAGCACCGCCCTGGCCGGCGGCGCGTTCGGCATCGCCGCCGCCCTGTTCGGCCGGATCATGGGCGCGCCGACCCGTTCGGGTCGGCGGCTGCTCGACGAACTCGAAGGCTTTGGGCTTTACATGAAACCGGCCGAAGAGGATCGGCTGGACAAGCTGCACCCGCCCGAGCGGACGCCCGAGCTGTTCGAACGGCTGCTGCCCTATGCGGTGGCGCTTGGCCTTGCCCAACAATGGGCGGCGAAATTCGCCTCGGTGCTGGCGGGCGCCGATGCGCCAAGCTGGTATCGCGGCAGCGACCGGTTCGACACCGCCGGGTTCGGCGCGAATCTGGGCAGCGCGGTCGGCGCGGCCAAGCCACCCGCCCAACGCAGCAGCAGCGGGTTTTCCGGCGGCGGTGGCGCGGGCGGCGGCGCTGGCGGTGGCGGCTGGTAATCCCCCGGGCGTGGCACGGCCCGGCTGGGCGCTGCGGCTGCTGGTCGTTGTCCTGCTCTGTGCCCTGCCCCGCGGCCTGGCCGCCCGGGAAGAAATCCTCAGCCATGACACGGTGCTCGCGGTGCTGGCCGACGGCACGCTGGAAGTGAGCGAAACGATCCGCGTCCGCGCCGAAGGCGACGCGATCCGGCACGGCATCTATCGCGACTTTCCGGTGCACAAGCGCGCGCCCGACGGCACGGTGTCGGTTGCCACATTCGACGTTCTGGGCGTCTATCGCAACGGCGCGCCGGAACCCCAAACGGTAGAACGGAACGGCGCCACGGCGCGGCTGCGGGCCGGGCGGCCCGATCGCCTGCTGTCTGGCGTTCCGCGCTGACCACAGGCTGTTCTGGTGGGACCTCGAGGCTGTGGTCCTGTCGGCGCGGTGCGGCAAGCACGCGGTCCTTGACAGCCTGCCGCCGGTTGCGCGAACTGGGCGGTATTCCGACAACGGCGTCGGGCCGTTGTCCCCACATGCCCGGAATGGCCGGGCCTTTCCATGCGATCGCCAATCGAACGGCACAGTTATGCCCATGGGCAGCTGTTTCATCCCGGCTCCCTCACCGACAAGAGCCATGCCGGGCAAACGCTGGTTGGCGCCACCCTGTCCGGCGCCGACCTGCGACAACTGGTGCTGACGGGCGGCAGCGCCCGCTATGCCCAGTTGGACGCCGCAGATTTGCGGGCGGCCGATCTGGCGGGCGCCGATATCGCGGCGTCCAACCTGCGATCTGCGGATTTGCGCCGGGCGCGGCTGATGGGTCTGTGCGCGCCCTTTGCCGATCTTGAGGCGGCTGAACTGCGCGAGGCCCGGTTGCCCGGGCCGAAACTGGTTCAGGCGACCCTGCAGCATGCGCGTCTGGATCGCGCCGATCTGGCACAGGCCATGCTGACGGGGGCGGACCTGTCCTGGGCGTCGCTTCGCGGGGCCACGCTTGGCGGTGCGAATTTGGCGCTGGCGACGCTTTACTCGGCACAGCTGGATCGGGCCGATCTGTCCTCTGCCAACCTTCGGGCGGCTGACATGCGCGCGGACAGCGCAAAGGAAGCCTGCTTTGTCAGCGCAACCCTGGTCGAGGCGGATTTGGAGATTGCCAAACTCTCAAACGCGAATCTACGGGACGCTACGCTCACCGCCGCGAACCTGCGCAGTGCCTATCTGACCGGGGCGACCTTATCCCAGGCGCGACTTCGCGCGGTGACGTTAATCGGGGCAAAGCTGTCTGACTCTGATCTAAGCAACACCGATCTGACCGATGCGCGGATGAATGACGCAACCGTTCAGGACGCAACGCTGAGAAATGCCAGGCTCCCCGGCGCCTGCCTGCATCGGGCCATCGTTTCCGACAGTGATCTGCGCGGATGCGACCTGCGTCGGTCACGGTGTCAGGGCGCGCATCTGTGGCAGGTCGACTTGCGCGGCGCTGGCCTGTCCGCTGCCCGCCTGGATGGCGCCCGACTGTGGTCGCTTGAGATCGATGCGACAACCATCTTTCGTCCCCTAGGGCCTGTCTGCATTCAAGGGATTCCCAAATCGGCTGAGGTTTGATTCAAGATCGAAAACGGAGGCGATCTTGAGCAGACGAACCCTGACCGACGCGCAATGGGCGCGGATCGAGGACGATCTTCCCGGGCGGGAGGGTCTTCCCGGTCGGAGCGGTGTCGACAACCGGTTGTTTGTCGATGCGGTGCTGTGGCTGGCGCGCACCGCATCGCCGTGGCGCGATCTTCCGCCGGAGTTCGGCAAATGGACGGCGGTCCATGCACGGTTCCGGCGATGCGCAATGGCTGGGGTCTGGGAGCGCCTTTTCAATAGGTTATCGGCTGACCCCGACTTCGAATATGTCCTGATCGACAGCACGGTCTGCAAGGTTCATGGCGATGCAACCGGCGCAAAAGGGGGGCTCAGTCTCAGGGGATCGGGCGCTCGCGCGGCGGTCTGACGACGAAGATCCATGCCAGCGTCGATGCGCTTGGACTGCCTGTGCGACTGCTCCCGACGGCCGGCCATCGCGGCGACGGACCGCAAGCCGCGGCGCTGATCGCGGGCTTGCCGGGCGTTGAACATGTGATCGCCGACGCCGCCTACGACGCCGAACCTCTGCGCGCCCTGATCGCCGATGATCTCGGCGCCGAACCCCAAATCCAGGCCAATCCATCCCGCGCACGCAGGCCTCCGCTCGACCGAGTTCTCTATGCAGAGCGGCACAAGATCGAGAATTTCTTTCAAAGGATCAAGCGGTTCCGGCGGATCGCCCTGCGCTGCGAGAAAAC
>DNSZ01000238.1 GCA_003500165.1 Paracoccaceae bacterium
CACATCCCGCGGCCCGGAAGCCGGCCCAGAATATCGGGCACGACGGCCCCATCGGGCGCGACGACGAAGCGAATCATTGCCGCGGCGGGGCCGCGCGCCCCGGTCAGGATGCAGCGGCGTTCCGGCTCCGTGCGGCTTTGGCTGTGGCCACCACGGGTCATTGGCGGGCGACCAGGCCGAGGATGGGACGGCCGAGGCCGACGTCGCGCGCAGCGCGGAGGAGGCCTGAGTCGCCCGCCAATGACCCGTGGTGGCCACAGCCAAAGCCGCACGGAGCCGGAACGCCGCTGCATCCTGACCGGGGCGCGCGGCCCCGCCGCGGCAATGATTCGCTTCGTCGTCGCGCCCGATGGGGCCGTCGTGCCCGATATTCTGGGCCGGCTTCCGGGCCGCGGAATGTGGCTGTCGGCGGCACCGGACCATGTCGAACGCGCTGCCCGAAAGGGCCTGTTCGCGCGCGCCGCGCGCCGCCCGGTCCGGGTGCCCGACGATCTGGCCGCGACGGTCGAGGCGCAGCTCGCGGCCCGGGTGATCGCGCTTCTCGCGATGGCGCGCAAGGCCGGTGCCGCGCTTGCCGGCTTCGAAAAGGTGCGGGCGGCGCTCGCGGCCGATGATGTCGCCGCGCTGATCCAGGCCCGTGACGGCTCCCCGCGCGAGAAATCGCGGTTGCGCCCGCCGCCGGGTGCAGCCCGGATCGAGGCGCTGGCGGCGCAAGAAATCGGTTTGGCATTCGGACGCGGCTATGTGATACATGCCGCCTTGAAGACAGGCGGGCTCGCCCCGCGCATCCTTGCCGAGGCCGGGCGCCTCGACGCGCTGCGCGGCACGGGCCCATCCCCCGCCGCCGAAATGGACGATGGCGGGCCAATCGGACGTTGTGGAGACGCATGAGCGACGACAAGAAACCCCTCGGCCTGCGCGGCGGCGGTCAGCGCCCCGGCCACGTCAAGCAAAGCTTCAGCCATGGCCGGACAAAGTCCGTTCTGGTGGAGACGAAGCGCAAGCGCGTCGTGGTGCCGAAACCGGGAACGGCGGCGGCCTCGCCGGCACCGGCCGCGCCGGGCAAGGGCAAGGGCAGGCCGGCGACCGGTTCGACAAACAGCGATGCCGAGATGGAACGCCGCCTGCGTGCGGTTCAGGCTGCCAAGGCGCGCGAGGCCGAAGAGGCCGAGCGCCGCCGGGCCGATGAACAGGCCCGCGAAGAGGAACGGGCGCGAAAGAAGGCCGAAATCGAAGCGCGCGAACGGGCCGAGGCCGAACGCCAGCGTGCCGAGGAAGAGGCGCGGATTCGCGCCGAAGCGGCCGCTGCCGCGCCGCCGCCGTCGTCCGAACCCGCGGCCGAAAGGCCGGCGCCAAAGCCCGCAGCACCCAGAAAACCCGACCGCACGGCCGAGGAAGATCGCCGCGATCGGCCGTCGAAGGGCGATGGCGCGCGGCGCCGCTCGGGCAAGCTGACGCTCAACCAGGCGCTGTCCGAGGATGGCGGCCGGCAACGCTCGGTCGCGGCGATGCGGCGCAAGCAAGAGCGCGAGCGGCGCAAGGCGATGGGCGGGGCCCAGGCCCGCGAAAAGGTCACCCGCGACGTCCAGCTGCCCGAAACCATCGTCGTCCAGGAACTCGCCAACCGTATGGCCGAACGGGTTGCCGATGTGGTCAAGGCGCTGATGCAGAACGGCATCATGGCGACCCAGAACCAGGTGATCGACGCCGACACGGCCGAACTCATCGTCGCCGAATTCGGCCACCGGGTGGTGCGTGTCGCCGACTCCGATGTCGAGGACGTCATCACCCAGACCAGCGGCGACGACCCGGAAACCCTGCGCCCACGGCCGCCGGTGATCACGATCATGGGCCATGTCGATCACGGCAAGACCTCGCTGCTCGACGCGATCCGCAAGACCAATGTCGTCTCCGGAGAGGCGGGGGGAATCACCCAGCATATCGGCGCCTATCAGGTGACCACCGATTCGGGTGCGCTGTTGAGCTTTCTCGACACGCCGGGCCACGCCGCCTTCACCTCGATGCGGGCGCGTGGCGCGCAGGTGACCGATATCGTCATCCTTGTCGTCGCAGCGGATGATTCGGTGATGCCCCAGACGGTCGAGGCGATCAACCACGCCAAGGCGGCCGGGGTCCCGATGATCGTGGCGATCAACAAGATCGACCGGCCCGGCGCCGATCCCGACAAGGTGCGCACCCAACTGCTGCAGCATGAGGTGATCGTCGAAAAGATGTCGGGCGACGTGCTCGATGTCGAGGTTTCGGCGATCACCGGCGAAGGTCTCGACGTGCTGCTCGAGAATATCGCGCTGCAGGCCGAACTGATGGAACTGACGGCCAATCCCGACCGCGCCGCGGTCGGCGCCGTGATCGAGGCGCAGCTCGATGTCGGGCGGGGGCCCGTCGCCACCGTGCTGATCCAGGCCGGTACGCTGCGCCAGGGCGACATTTTCGTCGTCGGCGAACAATGGGGCAAGGTGCGCGCGCTGATCAACGACCGCGGCGAGCGGGTGAAGGAAGCCGGCCCGTCGGTCCCGGTGGAGGTGCTGGGGCTCAACGGCACGCCCGAGGCCGGCGATGTCCTCAATGTCGTCGAGACCGAGGCCCAGGCGCGGGAGATCTCGAACTATCGGGTCCAGGCGGCCAAGGACAAGCGCGCGGCGGCCGGCGCGGCAGCGACGCTCGAACAGCTGCTCGCCAAGGCGAAAGAGGACGAGTCGGTCGCCGAATTGCCGATCCTGGTAAAGGCCGATGTGCAGGGCTCGACCGAGGCGATCGTCCAGGCGATGGAAAAGATCGGCAATGACGAGGTCCGTGTCCGTATCCTGCATTCCGGGGTCGGCGCGATCACCGAAACCGATGTCGGCCTGGCCGAGGCATCGAACGCGCCGGTCATCGGGTTCAACGTCCGCGCCAATGCGCCGGCCCGTCAGGCGGCGAACCAGAAGGGCGTCGAACTGCGCTATTACTCGGTGATCTACGATCTGGTCGACGATGTGAAAGCGGCCGCTTCGGGCCTGCTGTCGGCCGAATTGCGCGAGACCTTCATCGGCTATGCCGAGATCAAGCAGGTCTTCAAGGTTTCGGGCGTGGGCAAGGTTGCCGGCTGCCAGGTCACCGAAGGGGTGGCGCGACGCTCGGCCGGGGTGCGGCTCCTGCGCGACGATGTGGTTATCCATGAAGGCACGCTGAAGACGCTCAAGCGCTTCAAGGACGAGGTGAAAGAGGTTCATGTGGGCCAGGAATGCGGCATGGCGTTCGAGAATTACGACGACATCCGCGAGGGCGACGTGATCGAGCTCTTCGAGCGCGAAGAGGTCGAGCGGACGCTGGCGTGATCAAACCGATACCGGGTTGACGAGGAGTCGCAGATCGATTCTGACTCGGCTAGGTGGGTTGGTCGGAGACAACCGATGGCCTTTGTTCTGCCGCGAACGGGAATCTTGCGTCGTATCATGTTCTCGCTACCTATGACTCGTATGAAGCTGCGGTACTACAATATCCCGCTTCTTGGAGACCCTGAAGTCGTGCAGTCGCGCCTTTCAGCGTTCCTTGATGCCTACGCAACGTCTCTTGACGTTGAGCCGATGTGCTACCGCCGAGTGCACCGTCGATCCACCGATGCACTTTGGTCAGACTTCGTGACCATTTCGCATGACGTCAACACATCGGCTGCCAGGCTATCCGCCGCAAAGGACCAGGATGCCGAAGATTGACGATGGACTGGACGATCCGCCTGGCCAACTGGACCTCCTAGAAGAAGAGGAACAGCGGTCCTCAGCTGGTTTGGCAGTCGAGCGTCGTTTCGAGATTCTGCAAAGTCCGCTGCTTCCACCTCAAATTCTTGCGCAATACGGCGAAGTCGTTGAAGGTTTGCCTGCACGGCTTGTGGAGTGGACAGAACGAGAGAGTCAGCACAGGCGGGATATGGAAATCAGGGCTTTCGAGGAGGCGCGTATCTTGCGACTCAGGTCGCAAGCGATCGGGGCGGGCGTCGCTGGGCTTGGTATCCTCGTTGCAGGTTATGTAGCGGTTGCTGGGACGGGAGCCGGTGCCCCGTTGGTGGCAGGCGTAATTGCCATCGTCAGCGTTGGTGGACCTTTCGCAGCCCGACTTCTTGCGGAACGATGGCGTGGAGCGGCCACGGAAGCTTCAGACCGTAGTGACAACAAGGGGTAGAGCTCTTGGATTGAACAAAACGGCGATCGTCGTAAGGAATGCGGCATGGCGTTCGGGAATTACGACGACATCCGCGAGGGCGACGTGATCGAGATCTTCGAGCGCGAAGAGGTCGAGCGGACGCTGGCCTGATCCGCCTGCGGCTTGCGGCTGCCCGGCCGGGTGCCTATCTGGCCGGGGTCACGGCAACGGAGGCCCGGCAATGGCCCAGGACGATTTCCCCGGCTGGCACGGCACCACGATCATCGGCGTGCGCCGCGGCGGCCGCGTGGTGATCGCCGGCGACGGCCAGGTCAGCCTGGGCCAGACGGTGATCAAGGGCACGGCGCGCAAGGTGCGCCGCCTGACACCCGGCGGTCACCCGGTGGTGGCAGGCTTCGCCGGCTCCACGGCGGACGCCTTCACGCTGCTGGAACGGCTCGAAGCCAAGCTCGAGGCGACACCGGGTCATCTGCAGCGTGCCGCCGTGGAACTCGCCAAGGACTGGCGCACCGACAAATACCTGCAAAAGCTCGAGGCGATGCTGATCGTGACCGATGGCACAACCCTGCTGGTCGTCACCGGGGCGGGCGACGTGCTGGAACCCGAACATGACGTGGCCGCGATCGGGTCAGGCGGCAATTTCGCGCTGGCGGCCGCGCGCGGGCTGATGGAAACCGACCTCGACGCCGAAGAAATTGCGCGCAGGGCGATGGCCATCGCGGCCGATATCTGCGTCTACACCAATGGCAACCTGACGGTGGAAACCATCGAGGCATAAGAATTTTCTGGAAAACTCTTGCGCCCCGAATCCTTCGAAGAAGGATTTCCCACCCAGCGGAGACCGCGCAACGCATGACCGACCTGACCCCCCGCGAAATCGTCTCGGAACTCGACCGGTTCATCATCGGCCAGGCCGACGCAAAACGTGCCGTCGCCGTGGCGCTGCGCAACCGCTGGCGGCGCCAGCGTCTCTCGGCCGAGATGCAGGAGGAGGTCTATCCCAAGAACATCCTGATGATCGGGCCGACCGGCGTCGGCAAGACCGAGATCAGCCGCCGTCTGGCCAAACTCGCCAAAGCGCCCTTCGTGAAGGTCGAGGCGACGAAATTCACCGAGGTCGGCTATGTCGGCCGCGATGTCGAACAGATCGTCCGCGATCTGGTCGACGCCGCCATCGTGATGACCCGCGATGCGATGCGCGACGAGGTCAGGGCGCGCGCGCAGGCGGCCGCCGAGGATCGGGTGATCGAGGCCATCGCCGGGACGGATGCGCGCGAGCAGACCCGCGAGATGTTCCGCAAGAAGCTGCGCTCGGGCGAGCTTGACGACCGCGAGATCGAGGTCGAGATGCAGGACACGTCGAACCCGTTGCAGGGGCTCGACATCCCCGGTCAGCCGCCGGGTTCGCAGGGGATGATGAATCTGGGCGATCTGTTCGGCCAGGCCTTCGGTGGGCGTCGCATCCGCCGCAAGATGACGGTCGCCGAAAGCCACCAGGTGCTGGTCGCCGAAGAGGCCGACAAGCTCTTGGACAAGGAGGCCGTGAACCGAAACGCGATCCGAGCTGTCGAACAGGCCGGCATCGTGTTCCTCGACGAGATCGACAAGGTCTGTGCGCGGGCCGATGTGAAGGGTGCCGATGTCAGCCGCGAGGGCGTGCAGCGCGATTTGCTGCCGCTGATCGAGGGCACGACGGTCGCCACCAAGCACGGCCCCGTCAAGACCGACCATATCCTGTTCATCGCCTCGGGGGCGTTCCATATCGCCAAGCCGTCGGACCTGTTGCCCGAATTGCAGGGCCGGCTGCCGATCCGGGTGGAACTGCGCGCACTGAAGGAGGAAGACTTCGTCCGCATCCTGACCGAGACCGACAATGCGCTGACCCGGCAATACACCGCCCTGATGGAGACCGAGGGCGTGACAGTCAGCTTTTCCGAGGACGGCATCGCGGCGCTGGCCCGCATCGCGACCGAGGTCAACGCCCAGGTCGAGAATATCGGCGCGCGGCGGCTTTACACCGTCATGGAACGGGTGTTCGAGGACCTCGCCTTCACCGCGCCCGACCGCGCCGGCCAGTCAATCACCATCGACGGGGCGTTTGTCGAGCAGCATCTGGGCGATCTGGCCCGCGATACGGATCTGAGCCGTTACGTGTTGTGAACGGCCCGGGCGCCCCGGCCCCCGCGCGCCTGTCCTGCAAGCGCTTTCGCGACAATGAGGTCCGGCTTCAGCTTCACGACTTGGCCTACAATCTGGGCAGCTTCCTGAAGCGTGCCGACCTGCCGGAAGAGATGGCCGACTGGTCGCTGACCAGCATCCAAAGCCGCCTGATCAAGATCGGGACCCGCGTCGTACGCCATGCCCGCAAGATCACGTTCCAACTGACCGAAGTCGCTGTGTCAGGCAACATCTTCGGTATTGACCCTCGCCGCCATCCGCGACCTTAAACCACCGCCGAGACCCCCGTGATGGCCATCCTCTTGAAACCAAACAAAAGCGGCTCGATAGCTGTGTCGAGAAAAGGCCAAAATCGCCGCAACTGCCCGACTAATACCAGCTTGCACTAAT
>DNSZ01000129.1:0-6218 GCA_003500165.1 Paracoccaceae bacterium
AGACGAAGGCTTCAACCAGGCAACGGACAGTGAACCTCATCAGCTTCCGCGGTCGTGTCGCGAATGCTGTGGAAATTCCCTGGCGGCGGGCTCCGGGCATGTGAAGGTTCGGTTTCTCAGGCGGCGAGGTCAAGGGGCATGGGTTCGAGGGGCTGAGAGAGGGTTTCCCAGCCATCGACCTTGCGCATCTGGATCTGGCCGGAGGCGAGCAGCGCCCAGAGCAGCATCGGCACAGGGCAACACGGTCTGGGTCTTGATGCGGCGGCGGAACTCCCCGTTCAGGCGCTCGATGGCGTTGGTGGTGCGCGCGGATTTCCATTGCGAGGGATCGAGGCGGGTGAAGGTGGAGAGCCGCTCGCCGGCTTCCTCCAGACTGTCGGCCACCGCGCGGCACTTGAGCCGCCACTTGCGGAGGAAGGCCTTGCGCCGCTTCTCGATCTCGGCCGGGGTGTCGGCATAGATCATGTCGCGGTCGTCCTCGGTCAGTTCATCGTGCATGTGCTTGGGGGCATGCGCCAGGAGGTTGCGGTGCTTGTGAACCGTGCAGCGCTGGATCGGCAGGTCCTCGCCCCACAGTCCCACGAGCGCGGCTTCCAGACCCGGGGCGCCGTCGCGCTGGAAGCGCGCCTGTGGCGCGACGATCACAAATTCGGGCCGCTTCAGGCCGCGTGCGTCCAGATCGTCGAGGAACTGGCGCCACGCGGCGATGCTCTCCCCGCCCATGTGCCGGATGGACAGCAGCACCTTCTGACCGTCGCGGCGCACGCCGATGGCAGCCGGCACCGAGATGTTCGTGGCCTTGCGGTCCAGCCGGGTCTTGATCACGGTGCCATCGAGGAATGAGCCATTGTCCGCCATTGGTCCGAGGACAATGGCGAGCGCGGACGATATCCTCATCGGCGAGGCCGCGCGCACACCAGGCGTCCCAGTCGACCTTGACCTTGCTGCCCGGGCGCGGCTGACCACGGCCTTGCTCACAGCGCCCTCGAACAGCCCGAACAGTGCACGCTTGACCCTGCGCGTGTTGGTGCCGGCGAGATAGACCGCGGCGATCAGGGTCTCGGCCTTCTTCGTCAGCCGCTGGTATCGGGGCAGCGCATTCGAGCGCCATTCCGTGACCTTGCCCGTCTCGTCTTCGATCCGGGGGCGCGGCACCCGCACCGTCTCGGTCCCGAAGGTGCCGGTGAGCTGGCGTTCGCGGTGCCCATGGCGATAGCCTTTAGCGGCACCGTCGCCCCGGTCGTAGCGCAGGCGGCCGAGAAAGCTCGCGAGTTCCTCCTCGAACACGGCTTCGATGGTCGCGCGGACGTTCATCCGCAGCCGCTCCTCAATCGGATCGAACCCGGCCTCATGGGGCAGTAGCGAAAAGCGTGAAGTGTCGGTAATCTGGGTCATGGCGTGATCTCCCTCGCGGTGCCAGCCGCCGGTTGGGTGGGTTTGCTTCACCCGGAGATTACGCCGCCCTCAAATTTCCACCAACTCCGAGACACGACCGCTTCTGCGCCCGGCTGGGGCAGGCGCCCGCCGCGCGGCGGGCGCGCTCTTGGGCGTGCGCCCAAGAGCGCCGGGCCCCAGCGGAGCGCGGGCATGGCGGACGGGGCGCGATGGGTCATCCTCATCGCAACCGGGTGTCAGTCGCTGCCATGCGCCGCAGCTGTCCGGTCGATCAGCGCCAGCACCGCGGGCCCCATTTCGGCGACGATCAGCGCCACGCCATCGGCGTTCGGGTGCAGCCCATCGGCCTGCATGTAGGCAGCGCGGGCCGCCGCGCGATCGGCCTGCGCCACGATCGGGGCCAGAAAGTCGCGAACCAGCAGCGTGTCATGGGTCGCGGCCAGATCGCGATAGATCGCCTCGAAAGCCGCCCTGTAGTCGGGCCCGAAATTGCCCGGCGCGCCGATCCCGACCAGCAGCACCGGCAGATCGCGCGCGCCCGCCTCGCCCAGGATGGCGTCGAGATTGGCGCGCGCCTCTGCGGGGTCGAGCCCGCGCAGCGCGTCGTTGCCACCAAGCGCGACGATCAGCGCATCGACCTCATCGGTCAGCGTCCAGCCGATCCGCGCCAGCCCGCCGGCGGTGGTGTCGCCCGACACCCCGGCATTGAGGATCGCGGCATCCGCCCCCTGCCCTTGCAGCCAGGCTTGCAGCTGCGGGACGAAACCGTCCTCGGGTGGCAGGCCATAGCCCTGGGTCAGACTGTCGCCGAGCGCGGCAATGGTGACCGGCTCGGCCACGGCAGGCCCCGACAGCAGGGCCAGGGCCGCCAGCCCGGCGGCCGCCTTGCGGGCCGCCCGCCGCGCCCCATATGCCCAGGCAACGCCCGCTTTCCGGAGACGCCCGATGCCCGATCCTGCCGTGACGCTCGACCGTGTTGCCCTCAGCCTCGATGGCAATGCCGGCCGGGTCGACATCCTGCACGACATATCGGTGGATGTTGCGCGGGGGGAAACGCTGGGCCTTGTGGGACCTTCGGGATCGGGCAAATCGTCGCTCCTCATGATCATGGGTGGGCTCGAACGCGCCACATCGGGCCGGGTGGCGGTGCTGGGGACCGACATTTCCGACCTCGACGAGGACACGCTCGCCCGGTTCCGCAGGGATCATATGGGGGTTGTCTTTCAGTCCTTCCACCTGATCCCGACCATGACCGCGCTGGAAAACGTCGCCACGCCCCTGGAACTTGCCGGTGCGGCGGACGCTTTCGACCGGGCCGAGGCAGAGCTTCGCGCGGTCGGGCTGGGCCGGCGGCTGGAGCATTACCCGGCCCAGCTGTCGGGCGGCGAACAGCAGCGCGTCGCGCTCGCCCGGGCGGCCGCACCGCGCCCGCATATCCTGCTGGCCGACGAGCCGACCGGCAATCTCGACGGCGCCAACGGGGCGGCGATCATGGAGCTGCTGTTCGGGCTGCGCGAACGCCACGGCGCCACGCTGATCCTGGTGACCCACGCCGCCGAGCTGGCCGATCGCTGCGACCGGGTGGTGCGCCTGCGCGACGGCCGGGTCGAGGGCAGCGCCACGCGGAAGGCGGCGGAATGAGCGTTGCAGTCGCCGCCCGCATCGCCCGCCGCGAATTGCGCGGCGGGCTGGCGGGGTTTCGCATCTTCCTGCTGTGCCTGGCGCTGGGGGTCGCGGCGATCGCCGCGGTCGGCTCGGTCCGCCACGCCATACAGGAAGGGTTGCGCGACCAGGGCGCGGTGCTGCTGGGCGGCGACGCGGCGATGCAGTTCACCTATCGCTTCGCGTCCGACGAAGAGCGCGCCTGGATGGACGCCCGGGCCGAGGCGGTGTCCGAGATCGTCGATTTCCGCTCGATGGCGGTGGTGGACCGGCCGCAGGGCGCCGAACGCGGGCTGACCCAGGTCAAGGCGGTAGACGGGCCTTATCCGCTGAAAGGCGCCGTGGAACTGGACCCGCCGATGGCGCTCGAACGGGCGCTGGCCGGGGCGGACGGGCTGCCCGGTGCGGCGATGCAACCCGTCCTGATCGACCGGCTGGGGATGAAGATCGGCGACCGCTTTCGGCTCGGCACGCAGGATTTCGTGCTGACGGCCGCCCTGTCCCATGAACCCGATGGCGCCGGGGCGGGGTTCGCGCTGGGCCCGCGGACGCTCGTCCGGACGGCCGATCTGGCCCGCTCGGGGCTGATCGCCCCGGGCACCCTGTTCGAGACCGAATACCGCCTCGCCTTGCCGCCCGGCGCCGATCTTGCGGCGCTGCAGGCCGCGGCCGAGGCACGGTTCCGCGACAGCGGCCTGCGCTGGCGCGACAGCCGCAACGGCGCCCCCGGCGTGGCCGAATTCGTCGACCGGATGGGCGCGTTTCTGGTGCTGGTCGGGCTCGCGGGGCTGGTGGTGGGCGGGGTCGGCGTGTCGGCGGCGGTGCGCGCCTATCTCGACGCCAAGACCGCCACCATCGCCACACTGAAGACGCTGGGCGCCGAGGGCGGCACGATCTTTCTGACCTATCTGATGCAGATCGGGGTGCTGACCGTGCTGGGCGTCGGCGCCGGGCTGGTGCTGGGCGCGGCGCTCCCGCTCGCGCTTGGCCCGGTGATCGAGGCAAGGCTGCCGGTGCCCGCGGCGGTGGCGATCTATCCCGGCCCGCTGGCCGAGGCNNTACCGCGATGCCGCGGGCCATGCCCGGGTCTGGCCGCGGCCGCGCTATCTGGTCGCGCTGGCCGCCGCCCTGGCGGGGCTCATTGGCCTGGCCGTCTGGTTTTCCGGCGTTCCGCGCCTCGCCCTCGGCGCCGCAGGCGGCATCGCCGCGGCGCTTGTCGTGCTGCTGGCGGCGGCATGGGCGATCCGCACGCTGGCACGCCGCGCCGCGCGGTCGCGCGCGGTACGCGGCCGCCCGGCGCTGCGGCTGGCGCTGGGGGCGGTCGGCGCCCCGGGCGGCGAGGCGGCATCGGTCGTCCTGTCGCTGGGGCTTGGCCTGTCGGTGCTGGCGGCGGTCGGTCAGATCGACCAGAGCCTGCGCAGCGCCATCGCCGAAGATCTGCCGCAGGACGCGCCCAGCTATTTCTTCGTCGACATCCAGACCGCGCAGCTGGACGGTTTTCTCGACCGGACCCGGGGCGACCCGGCCGTCAGACGGGTCGACACCGCGCCGATGCTGCGCGGCATCATCACCCGCATCAACGACCAGCCGGCACGCGCCGTGGCGGGCGACCACTGGGTGTTGCAGGGCGATCGCGGCGTGACCTATTCCGACGCACCGCCGCCCGGCACCCAGATCACCGAAGGCGCCTGGTGGCCCGAGGGCTATGCCGGCCCGCCGCTGATCAGCATCGCCGACGAGGAGGCCCGCGAAATGGGCCTGCAAATCGGCGACCGGCTGACCGTGAACATCCTGGGCCGCGACATCACGGCCGAGATCGCCAGCTTTCGCGTGGTGGATTTCTCGACCGCCGGGATCGGCTTCATCCTGGCGATGAACCCCGCGGCGCTGGCCGGCGCGCCGCACACCCATATCGCCACCGTCTATGCCGAGGAAGCGGCCGAGGCAGCGCTGTTGCGCGATGTGGCGGGCGAGGCGCCCAACATCACCGCGATCCGGGTGAAGGACGCCATCGCCCGGGTCACCGACGCGCTCGCCTCGCTCGCCGCGGCGACCAGCTATGCCGCGGGCGCGACCCTGCTGACCGGCTTTGTGGTGCTGATCGGCGCCGCCGCGGCGGGCGAGCGCGGCCGCGTGTTCGAGGCCGCGGTGCTGAAGACGCTGGGCGCGGCGCGCGGCCGCATCCTGGCGAGTTTCGCGCTGCGCGCCGCCCTGCTGGGTGCGGCCGCCGGGGCGGTGGCGATCGGCGCCGGCGCGCTGGCGGGCTGGGCGGTGCTGACCTTCGTGATGGACGCGACCTATCGGTTCGAACCGGTCTCGGCCGTGGCCATCGTCACCGGGGGCGCGCTGGCCACGCTGCTGGCCGGGCTTGCCTTTGCGCTGCGGCCGCTGGCCGCGCGGCCGGCCCGGGTGCTGCGCGCGCAGGAATGACCGGAAGGGCCACGGCCAGCCGGGGCGTCACGCGAACCGCCTACAGCGCCCAGCCCTGTTCGCCCAGCCAGCCGGTCAGGGCCGGCCGCACCGAGCCCACATCGGCGCCGCAGGCGGCGTCGATCACCGCCCGCGCCTCGCCCAGATCGACGCTCCGCAGCAGGTGTTTCACCGGCCCGATCGAGGCCGCCCGCATCGACAGCATCCGGATCCCCAGTGCCGCGAAGGCCAGCGCCTCGACCGGCCGGCCGGCATCCTCGCCGCAGAAACTCAGCGGCGTGTCGGTCTCGGCGCAACGCCCGATCACCCGGTCGAGAAAGCCGAGAAAACTGGTGCTGAGCGAATCATAGCGCCGCCGCACCCGTTCGTTCTCGCGGTCGGCGGCAAAGAAGAACTGCTTCAGGTCGTTGCCGCCGATCGACAGGAAATCCACCGCCTGAAAGAAGCTGCGCGGCGCGAAACCCAGGCTGGGGGTTTCCAGCATCGCGCCGACCTCCAGCGTTGCGGGCAGCGCATGGCCAAGCGCCGCCTCGCGGTCGATCTCGCGCATCAGGGTGGCCCGCGCGCGGTGGAATTCGGAAGGGTCGGCGATGAACGGGAACATCACCCGCAACGGCCGTCCGTGCGCGCCGCGGATCAGCGCCTGCAACTGCATCCGCATCACGCCCGGCTTGTCGAGCCCGACCCGGATCGCCCGCCAACCGAGCGCCGGGTTCGGCTCGTCGGAAGGC
>DNSZ01000129.1:6239-7683 GCA_003500165.1 Paracoccaceae bacterium
AGGCTGGGCAGATCGGCCATCAGCCCGGCATTCATCAACAGCGCCATGGCGACCCCATCGCGCGAGATCGCCGGTTCGTCGCGGATGCTGCGATAGCGTTCCTGCGCGCTGGCCTGCATCGCAAGCTTGTCGCCATAGGCCGTGCGCACATTGTCTTCGGGGCGCAGATGCACCGTGCCCTGGTCGCCATCGACGATGACCGGATCGCCGTTGAGCGCCTCGGCGGTGATCCGTTCGGCATTGACGACCAGCGGGATGGCCAGCGCCCGGGCGACGATCGCGGCATGCGACCCGACCGATCCCTCTTCCAGCACCACGGCGCGCAGCCGCCGCCCATAGTCGAGCAGTTCGCCCGGGCCGATGTTGCGGGCCACCAGGATCGGGTCGTCGGGCATGCCGTCGGTGCCCGGGCCCTGCCCGGTGAGGGTGCGCAGCAACCGGTTCGACAGATCGTCAAGGTCGTGCAGACGATCGCGCAGATAGCCGTCCTGCACCCGTGCCATGCGCGCCCTTGCCGCCGATTGTTCCTTTTCCACCGCGGCCTCGGCCGACAGGCCGCGGTCGATATCCGCCGCCATCCGCCGCATCCAGCCCCGCGAATTGGCGAACATCCGGTAGGTCTCCAGCACCGCCATATGCTCAGAGGCGGCGCTGCCCTCTTCGGCCTCGGCCGTGGTCAACAGATCGTCGACATGGCCGCGCAGCGCCGCCATCGCCCCCTCAAGGCGCTGCTGTTCGCGGTCGGGATCGTCGGCGATCGGGTTGGTGATGACGACGCGCGGCTCGTGCAGGAACACCTGTCCGGTGGCCACACCGTCCTGCGCCCCGACGCCGCGCAGCAGCACGGGCCGCTTGTGCGGCGCGCGCAGCGCCTCGCCCTCGCCGACAAAGGCGCCCAGCTCGGCCATCTCGGCGATCACCATCGCCACGACTTCCAGCGCATAGACCGCGTCGCCCGAATAGCGCTGCTTGCCGCGCGACTGAACCACCAGCACGCCCAGCGTCTGACCAAGCCGCTGGATCGGCACCCCAAGGAACGCCGAATAGACCTCTTCGCCGGTCTCGGGCATGTAGCGGAAGCCGCGCGTGCCGGGCGCGTCGCCGGTGTTGAGCGGCCGCGCCTCGCGGGCGATGCGGCCGACCAGCCCCTCGCCGACCCGCATCCGGGTCTGGTGCACCGCATCCGCGTTGAGCCCCTGCGTCGCGCAAAGCTCCAGCGTATCGCGGTCGCGCATCAGATAGATGGAGCACACATCGGTCGCCATCGATTCGGCGATCAGCCCGGTGATCCGGTCAAGCCGGCCCTGGCCGCCGCCGCCCTCGGCCAGCGCGGCGCGCAGCCGCTGCAGCAGCCGGCGACTGTCGGTTTCCACCGGGTCCGTCATCACGCGGTTGCGCCGCCCTGACCCAGCGCAAAGCCGTCATGCAGGGCCTGCACGGCGAG
>DNSZ01000129.1:7715-10619 GCA_003500165.1 Paracoccaceae bacterium
GTCGGGCAGGAAAAGGTGATCGTCGTGCGCCCGTCGATCGAGATCGTCTGCACGATCATGTCGACATTGATCCCGGCATCGGCGAGCGGGCCAAAGATCGCCGCTGCGATGCCGGGCCGGTCGGCGACCTCGCGCAGCGTCACCTCGGCCTCGTCGCGGGAATGGGCCACACCGGCCACCACATTGGTTTCCATCACTTCCTCCTCCGGGCAGACGAGCGTGCCGTCGGCATCCGAGAAACTCGACCGGACCTGCAGCCGGACGCCGTGCCGCATCGCCAGTTCCACCGAACGGGTCTGCAGCACCCTGGCACCGAGCGAGGCGAGTTCCAGCATCTCTTCGAACGCGATCTTGTCGAGCTTGCGCGCCGAATCGCTGATCCGCGGGTCGGCGGTGTAGACCCCGTCGACATCGGTGTAGATGTCGCAGCGTTCGGCGCCAAAGGCCGCCGCCAGCGCGACGGCGGTCGTGTCCGACCCGCCGCGGCCCAGCGTGGTGATCCGCCCCTCGGGGCTGAGGCCCTGAAACCCCGCGACCACGGCCACCTGCATGCCTTCGGCGAATTTTGCCGCCACATTGTCGGTCACGATGGTCTCGATTCGCGCCGCGCCATGGGCCGAACTGGTGCGGATCGGCACCTGCCAGCCCTGCCAGCTGCGCGCCGGCACGCCCATATCCTGCAGGGTCAGCGCCATCAGCCCGGCGGTCACATTCTCGCCCGCCGCGACGACGGCATCGTATTCGCGGGCGTCGAACAGCGGCGACACCTCCTGCACCCAGCCGACCAGCTCGTTGGTCCGCCCCGCCATGGCAGAGACGGCGACGATCACCCGATGGCCACGCGCCACTTCAAGCCCCACACGCTTGGCCGCGCGGCGGATGCGATCAACCGACGCGACCGAAGTGCCGCCGAACTTCATCACCAGGATCGACATGCCCGCGCCTTTTGCGAAACCGGCGCCCGTTTAGGGGGGTGGCGCCGGCGGGGCAAGCGATCGGCGCGCGGCCGCGTGCGAGCTACCCGCAGCACCCGTAGACCCGGCGCACCTCGTCGGCCAGCAGGCCGGCCAGCGGGTTGCCCGCCGTGCCGCCGCCATAAAGGTTGATCCAGGTCTCGCCCAGATCGGGCAGCGCGCCGCCATGGGCAATCGCCTCGAATTGCGGCGGCTCGGTGCCCGCGACGCAGACCTGCACGCCAAGATCGGCGGCCACCGATACCTCCACCGCGCGCAGCCCGTCCGACTCCACCGCCATCTCCCAGGGGATGCCGGCCGCGTCCAGCGCCCGCTGGACACCGGGGCGAAAGATGCAGTGCCGCTCGAAGGCAAGCGGCAGCGGGCGGACCTTCCACGCGGTGCCGCCCGGCGCGCCGAACCACAGGAGCTTGCGTCGCGCCAGCGTCTCGCCCCCGGGGTCGCAATGGTCCTCGGTGGTCAGGATCACATCGACCTCGCCCCGGGCGAATTGCGCCTTCAGTTCGCTCGTGCAGGAGGATTGCAGCAGCACCCGGACCCGCGGATACTCGGCCGCAAAACGCTGCAGAACCTGCGGGATATGCGGATAGACGATGTCGGCCGGCACGCCGAGAACCAGTTCGCCCTCATAGGCCTGATCGGTGAAGCGGGCGAACACCTCGTCGCTGAGGCTCAGCAGCCGGCGGCCATAGCTGAGCAGTTGCTCGCCCGGCGCGGTCAGCGTGATCTGGCGCGCCGATCGGTCCAGAAGCGGCTGTCCCAGCGCCTCTTCAAGCCGCTTGAGCTGCATCGAGACGGCCGATTGCGTCAGGTTCAACAGCCCTGCCGCACGGGTCACCCCACCGGCATCGGCGACCGTGACAAAGGCGCGCAGGGCGGTCATGTCCAGGTTCCTTGGCATATCACACCTTGTGATGATTCAGATCAAAAACATTCGTTTCCACTATCTTCACAGCCGCCCCATATAATCAAGCGAAATGATCGGACAGGCCGATTTCATCACCAAAGGAGCGAGACCATGACCACGCTTGCACACCGCACCCACCGCCGCACGGGCTTTGCGCCACTCGCCTGGATCGAGCGCGCCTACGGCACCTGGCGTCAGCGCTGCGCGCTCGCCCGGCTCGACGATCGCCGGCTGCGCGATGTCGGTCTGACCGAGGCCGAAGCCTGGGCCGAGGCCAATCGTCCGTTCTGGGACCTTCCGCGGTGACGCCGCGCTTGAAAAGCTGCGTCACATTGACAATATTGGTCGGGTAAGCGCGCGGGCTCGCCGCGCGCATGGTGCCAGTTTGTCAGGGAGAGACCGGAAAGATGGCAGAATTCAACACGATCCCGCGCTCGGGCGTCGGGGTCCGCACCGCGGAGATCGACGCAGGTCTCCGCGCCCACATGAACAAGGTCTACGGCACGATGTCCGTGGGCATGCTGATCACGGCCCTGGCGGCCTGGGCGATCTCGGGGCTGGCAACCACGACCGATCCGTCCGCTGCCGTGGCGCAGGTCAGCGAAACCATGTATCTGACCCAGTTCGGCATGACCATCTACGCGTCGCCGTTGAAATGGCTGATCATGTTTGCCCCGCTGATCGTGGTGTTCGGCTTTTCGGCGATGGTCAACCGGATGTCGGCAGCGACAGCACAGACCGTGTTCTACGGTTTTGCAGCCCTGATGGGCCTGTCGCTGAGCTCGATCTTCATCGTCTTCACCGCGATGTCGATCACCCAGGTGTTCCTGATCACCGCGATCGCCTTTGCCGGCCTCAGCCTGTGGGGCTACACGACGAAGAAGGACATCTCGGCTTGGGGGTCGTTCCTGATCATGGGCGTGATCGGCCTGATCGTGGCGTCGATCGTGAACCTGTTCCTGCAATCGCCCGCGATGATGTACGCAATTTCGATGATCGGTGTGCTGATCTTCGCCGGCCTGA
>DNSZ01000186.1 GCA_003500165.1 Paracoccaceae bacterium
CGAGGTTATTCAACAGCCCCATCGTGACCGTTGTCCGCCTCCCGCGCCCTTCCTCCCCGCCCAACCACCAATCCTGCCCATCCCAAGGGTCAAGATTGGTGGTTGGGCGGGGAGGCGGACAGGCGCGATGAGTCAAACCCATTGCGCCTTGGTATCAGACCAGCAGCGGCATCATTGCGCTTGCCAGGCTGAGCACCAGAAAGAACCCCGCCATGTCGGTGATCGTCGTCAGCAGGGGGCCGCTGGCAACCGCCGGGTCCTGCCCCATGCGCTTGAGCAGCAACGGCACCACCCCGCCGATCGAGACCGCGATCAGCGTGTTCAGCGCCAGCGCCACACCGATGACCAGACCCAGATACGGGTTGCCTTTCCAGACCCATGCGACGACCCCGATCAGAAGGCCCAGCACCGCGCCGTTGATCAGGCCGACCGAAGCCTCCTTGATCCATACCCGAAAGGCGTCCACCGGGCGGATCAGGCCAAGCGACAGCTCGCGCATGCTGACCGCCACGGCCTGATTGCCCGAACAGCCGCTCATATCCGAGACCATCGGCAGAAAGACCGCGATCGCGATGACGGCGGCGAGCGTCTCTTCATAGGCTGAAATCACGCTGGCGGCGATGATGTTCAGGACGATATTGGCCGACAGCCATGCCAGACGGCGCCGCGAGCGCAGCCACAGCGGCATCGAACGCAGCTCGTCGCCCACGACACCCTGCAGTTTCAGGCTTTCGGACCCGGCGCGTTCCAGCGCGGCCGCGTCGACGGCGGCGCGGGACACCACGCCGACCAGTCGGCCATCGGCCTCGACCACCGGCAGGCCGAGAAACGGATACTCCTCGAAGATGTCCTGCAACCGGTCAAGCGGCATGGTCGCGGGGACGCTCAGCGGCGTCACCATGATTTCGGTCAGCTTGGCGCTGCGCTTCGAGGTCAGAAGCCCGCGCAGCGAAACCACGCCGACCGGGGCGCCGGCCGCGTCGACGATATAGGGATGCTGGCCGCGATAGCGTTCGAAATCGTCATCGTCCGAGGCAAGCTTGCGCAGCACCGCCCCCACGGTGTCCTTCATGCCGAAGGTGAACGCCTCGGCAACCATCAGGCCGCCGGCGGTGTCGTCGTCGTAATCAACCAGCCGGCGGACATCGGCCACATCCGCGTCATCCATTCGGGACAGGATCGCCTCGGCCTCGGGCGCATCCAGTTCGCCGATGACGTCGGCCTGCAGGTTCGAGTCGAGCTCGCCGACGATCGTGGCGGCCCGGCTGGCATCGAGCCGCGCAACCAGATCGCCGGCAAGTTCGGTCGGCGCCTCCTCGATCAGTTCGGCGGCGAATTCGGTCGAGACGATGGACAGCAGGGTGTCGCGTTCGTCGGGCGAAAGGTTCAGCACCTCGCGCAACGCTTCGCTGCGCGGCAGCGGCTCCAGCAACGCGGTCAGCGCCGCCCCGTCGCCCGCGGCCAGATGCTGCTCGATCTGCTCTTCGACGGTACCGTCCGCGTCTGTCGGTAGCTCGGCCTCGATGTCGCTCATCTTCGGGTGCCCCGCAAGGATTTTGTCCATAGACAAATATTCTTTGCCTATATCAAGCAAAATCGGCTAAGAGCTGAAAGATGAGCGAATCGGAGTGGATCAGCAGCGCCGCCGACAGACTTGCCCGGCTCCATGGGTGCCGGTTCGGCGGCAAGGCCAATGGGCGGTATCGCATCGCCGCAAAGCTCATTCGCCAACTGGCCGGGCGGCGCCGGCTTTACGAGGAGGATGTGCGCGATCTGGCCCGCGCCCTGTTCGAGCGCGGCTATGTCCTGATCGATCTCGACAGCTTCTTCGTGGTGATGAGCGCCAATGCCTTCGTCAACTATCGCCGCGCAAATGATGACATGCTGAAATGAACCTCCGCCCCAGGACCTTCCGCAAGCGGCAGCCCGAAATCATCGGCTGGCGCGAGAATGTCGCCTTGCCCGAGCTTGGCATCGGCCAGCTTGCGGCCAAGATCGACACCGGCGCGCGCACCGCTGCGCTGCATGCCGTCGATCAACGCATCGTCGAGGTGGAGGGTCGGCCCTGGGTCGCCTTCAAGGTGCCGATCCACAACCGGCGCACCGCCAGGATCGTCCACGCGCCGCTGGTCGACGAGCGCGACATCAAGAATACCGGCGGCGTGCCCGAACGCCGCCTGATCGTCCAGACCCTGCTACTGATCGGCCGGCACCGCTGGCATATCGAAGTCTCGCTCGCCAACCGCGAGCGGATGGAGTTCGACCTGATCCTGGGCCGCACCGCGATCCGGCGGCGCGGTATCGTCGTCGATCCCGGACGATCCTTTGCCCTGGGCCGCCGCCCGGTGCCCCAGGCGCCGGCACCCGAAGCAGCGGCATTGGCGGGCGCAACAAAGCTGGAAGGACACAAGACATGAAGATCGCCATGATGGCCCGCAACCCGAACCTCTATTCGCACCAGCGACTGAAGGAGGCGGCCGAGGCGCGCGGGCATGAGCTCGACATCATCAACACCCTGCGCTGCTACATGAACATCGCCTCGCGCCGGCCGGCGGTCTATTACAATGGCGAGAAACTGCCGCAATACGATGCGGTGATCCCGCGCATCGGCGCCTCGATCACCTTCTACGGGCTGGCGATCCTGCGCCAGTTCGAGATGCAGGGCGTCTTTCCGCTGAACGAATCGGTCGCCATCGGTCGCTCGCGCGACAAGCTGCGGTCGATGCAGTTGCTGGCGCGGGACGGGATCGGCCTGCCGGTGACGACCTTTGCCCATGACCCGAAGCAGACCGAGGAAGTGCTGAAACTGGCCGGCGGCGCGCCGCTGGTGGTCAAGCTGCTCGAGGGCACCCAGGGCATCGGCGTCGTGCTGGCCGACACCGACCGATCGGCCAAGTCGGTGATCGAGGCGTTCCGCGGCGCCGGCGTCAACATCCTGGTGCAGGAGTTCATCAAGGAAGCCGGCGGCACCGACATCCGCGCGCTGGTGGTCGGCGGCAAGGTGATCGCGGCGATGCAGCGCACCGGCGCCGAGGGCGAGTTCCGCTCGAACCTGCATCGCGGCGGCAGCGCCCGTGCGATCCGCATTTCGCCCGAGGAACGCTCAACCGCGGTGCGCGCGGCCCGGTCGATGGGCCTCAATGTCTGCGGTGTCGACATGCTGCGCGCCAATCACGGCCCGGTGGTGATGGAGGTCAACTCCTCGCCCGGGCTCGAGGGCGTCGAAAAGGCGACCGGGATCGATGTCGCCGGCAAGATCATCGAGAATCTCGAGCGCAACGCCAAACCCGGCAAGACCAAGACGCGCGGACGGGGATAAGAGGTGTTGCGAAGCGCTTTCGAAATCGGCGACATGCGGGTCGCGCCCGGGTCGCGCCAGACCATCGATCTGCCGGTCAGCGTGCTTTCCGACCACACGCCGGTCACCATGTCGGTGCATGTCGTGCATGGCCGGCGGCCCGGCCCGACCCTGTTTGTCAGCGCCGCGATCCATGGCGACGAGGTGATCGGCGTGGAGATTGCCCGGCGCCTGCTGCGCGCGCCGCAACTCGATGCGATCCGCGGCACGCTGCTGGTCGTGCCGATCGTCAACGCCTTCGGGTTTCTCAACCACGCGCGCTATCTGCCCGACCGGCGCGATCTCAACCGCTCGTTTCCGGGGCGCGAACACGGATCGCTGGCCAGCCGTCTGGCGCATCTGTTCATGCGCGAGATCGTGCTGCGTTCGGATTTCGGGATCGACCTGCATTCGGCGGCCGTGCACCGCACGAACATGCCCCAGATCCGGGTATCGCCGGCCGCGGACAAGACGCTCGACCATGCCGAGGCATTCGGCGCCCCGGTTGTGATCCTGGCCAAGCTGCGCGACGGGTCGCTGCGCAAGGCGGCGCAGGAAAGGGGCGTGGACATTCTGCTGTTCGAGGCGGGCGAGGGGCTGCGATTTGACGAATTGTCGGCGCGGGCGGGCCTTGCGGGCATCCTTCGGGTGATGAACGCGATGGGCATGATCCCCCGAAAGGGCATCGCGCGGGCCCGCGAAAAGCCGCTGCGCGCGATGTCGAGCGTCTGGCAGCGGGCGCCGGCGGGCGGGCTGATGCGGGGCTTCAAGGGCACCGGCGAATATGTCGAGGCCGGCGACCTGCTGGGCCAGATCTGCGACCCGTTCGGCGAGACGGAAATCGACGTGGTCAGCGAGACGACCGGCGTGATCGTCGGCCGCACCAACCTGCCGATCGTCAATGAGGGCGACGCGCTGTTCCACATCGCCGAGACCCGGCGCTCCGATGCCGAAGACAAGATCGACGCGCTGGCCAGGCAACTGCAGGGCGATCCGATGTTCGACGAGGACGAGATCATCTGAGACCAACGGGCAATGCGCCTGGCCCACTGCACCAGCTCCGCCTCCCCGGCTGGCGGTGCCGCGCTGCGGCGAATTGACT
>DNSZ01000106.1 GCA_003500165.1 Paracoccaceae bacterium
GAGGACGCAGTCGTGATGTTCGCCCTTGGCGCGGAAGCCGGCGGCGGGGTCTGCGCCCACGGGCACCGCGGAGATCTCGAAAGGGGTCCAGTCCACCGCCCGCCAGAGTTCGCGCTGCCCGTCGGGCTTCGAGATCTCGAAGCGGTGGACCTGGTAGCCGATGGAGACCGCGCGGATGTGCCCGGCCTCGATGTCGCGCCAGATGTCGCCAACGGCGTTGCGCTCCGAGAGCCGGATGCGCGCGATGCCCTGTCCGTTCTCGATCCGCGCCGAGCCCGGCACGACCGAGCCAATCACCGCGTCGAGATCATGCGCCTCGTGCACCTTCAGGAACGGTGCGCCTGCGTTCAGCCGCTCGAGCCGGACATGCTCGGGGGCCATGCTGAGCTCCTCGTCATGCGGCTCGCCAAAGAGCGCGGCCCGCCGCACCCGCGCGCCGGTCGACCAGATCACCTCGACGCTGCGCGTCTCCGGGTCGATGCTGTTCGGCGCAAGCTCCGCCGACCGGCGAAACGCCGGCAGTTCGATCGTCTGCTCCATGTGTGGATCCTCGTCAGGTCGCTTCCGCGTCCGGGTCTGTTTCTTCGCCTACCGCTTCGCTGCTTGAGGCGCTGTCATCCGGCTCGGTCGCGGGGTCGGCCGGCGCATTGGATTGCGCGCTGCCGGTCTTGGTGACCCGGCGCGGGTCGCTGTCGAGCACGAGGCCCAGCTCGTCGAGCCTGGCGTTCGTGGCAGCGATCTCGGCCAGCACCGCGTCGGGGTTGCGACCCTGCCGGGCGATGGCCTCGGCGAGCGTCATGGTGCCGGAGCGGATGGCGAGCAGGTCCGCCATCGCGTCCTTCTGCGGATCGACCGCCTCGAACTTCGGCGGCGACCATTCCACCGGCACATCCGGCGTCGGGATGCGCCCCGCCGCCCATGCGGCCTCGGTGAACCACCGCCAGATGGGCGCGCAGAACATCGGGATGAAGAGCTGCCATTGCACCGCATCGATCATCCGGCGGAACTCCACGAGCCCCGCCCGGATCGAGGAGTAGTTCACCTGGGACAGGTCCCCGGTCAGCAGCTCATAGGGCACCCGGAACCCAGCCGAGATCGTGTGCAGGCTCGCCCGCTTGTACTCGCCGTAGCCGCCGGTGGCGGCAGGCTGGTTGAACCGGATGTCCTTGCCGCCGCGTGCATAGGCGATGAGGCCGGGCTCGAACTGCTCGACACGGTTGCCGTCGGCGTCGACGACCGCGGGCGCGATGCCCTGTTGCGCCTCCTCGTCGCCGAAGACGATGGCGGTGACGCAGGCCTCGGTCTTCTTGCGGACGATCTCGGCCACCTCGTAGTCGTCGAGATCGCGCAGGGCCCGGATCACCGGCGCGCCCCAAGGCACGCCGCGCGCCTGTGTGCGCTGCTTCTCGTAGACATGGGCGATCTCTGTCGCCGGCACTGCGCGGCTGGTGAGCCCGCCCGTCAGGCTGAGCGTCGCGTCGCCGGGATGCGCGCCGAAGAGCCAGTAGGCCCGGCGCCGGCCGAGCGCGTCGAACTCGATGCCCTGCACCGCCTGGCCCGCGCCGAGCGCGCCGTTGCGGGTGGCGTCGAGGAAGTCGGCCTCCAGCAGCTGCAGTTGCACGGGCGGCATGACGCCGTCGCCGGGGCGGCGCGCGCGACGACGCACCAACACCTCGCCGGCCTCCACCATCTCGCGGCAGGCGAGCGTCTGCAGCCCATAGAAGTCGAGCTGGCCATCGGCATCGCAGCCTCGCGCCCAGATCTCGAAGAGCCGGTCCACCTCTCGGTCGAGGGCGGCGTCGCCGCTGGCGGCGCGCGGCATGATCCCGGCGCCGACGATGTTGTTCACGAGCACCGACACCGCCTTCGCGGCATGCGGGTTGTTGCGGACCAGATCGCGCATCCGGTCCCGCAGCAGCGCGCCGGCCCGGCCGATCTCGGCATCTGCCGAGGAGCCCGGTGCGTGCCAGCCATCCGTCCGCCGTCCCCGCGCCGCGCCCTCGTAGGAGCGCGCGAGACCCTCGAAGGCCTGCCGCGCCAGCACGCGCCGCGTGGCCGTGCGCGGGGCGACGCTCGCGATGGCCCTGTCGAGCCACGAGACCATCAGCGGTCCCCGCGCGAGAAGCCGGCGAAGCCCGCGATGGGTCGCGCCGTGGCGCCGGCGATCTGGCGCTCGATGGTCCGGATGCGCCCGAGCAGGTCCTCGGCCGAGCCGTAGTCGACGGTCTTGCCGTCATAACTCACCCGCGTCGTCCCGCTCGCATAGGCGCGCCGAAGCGCCGCGAGCTCCGCCTCCGTCCAGTCCGCCATGCTCAGAACCATCCTTCCCGCCGCCCGAGCCAGTCGGAGCGGCGCTTGCCTTGCGCGCCGGTATCGGGCCGCCCGATCAGACCGGCCGGGCTGTCCATCCCGCTCGGAACCCCGAGCTGCGCTTCGAGATCGGCCCATGTCGTCTCGGGCCAGCGATCCGCGCCCGCGATCCAGGCGGCGGCGCGGGCATAGACCCGGCAGTCCAGCGCCTCGTTACGTTCGCGGACCTTCTGCCATTCGAGCTTGGCGAAGCCGCGCCGGTTGCGCACGGTCACCAGCTGCTCGGCTGTCAGCTGCCGGATCCACTCGGTGTCCGCCCAGCTGGGCAGATGCACCGTGCCGGGCGGGAACGCCGCGCCTTCGCTCAATTCTTCCGCCGTCGGCCGCGCCAGCCGCAGGAAGCGGTAGGTCTCGGCCTTGAAGGTCGAGGTGGCCACGGTCCAGAGCCGCGCGCCCCGGCGCAGGCGCTTCCCTCCCGCAGTCGCGTCGACGAAGGTCGGTCCAGAGACCGGGCTCGCCCGGTTGAAGCCCTCGAGCCCCTTCACCGGCGCCACCTGCGCGAAGCCCACCTGGCGCGACCAAGCATAGACCGCGCTGGTCTCGAAGCCGGTGTCGATGGCGAGCCGGGCCAGCGCCATCGGCTGGCCCGAAGCATGCGACCACGTCCGACCTAGCAGGTCGGTCAGCTGCTGCCAGCACGCCGGATCGCCGGGGCCGCCCTCGAGCACGAGGTGATCGACGAGCCAGCTTTCCAGACCGCGGCCCCAGGCCCAGACGTCGACCTCGATCCGGTCCTTCTGCACGTCCGCTCCGGCCGTCAGGAACAGACCGCGCTCGGGCACCGTGCCCGCTGGCCATGCCTCGCGGCGGTCCGCCAGCCGCTGCCAGTCGGGCGCCTCGCCGGTCTCCATCCAGGTCTCGCCGAGGATGGTGTTCCGGAACGCCCGCATCGCCTCGTCGCTGCCCCGTGCCGCCTCGTGCGCCCGCGCGATCCGCTGCCAGCTGAGCCAGCCCACCGGCGAATAGAGCGCCGAGAGGTGGTAGCCGACCGTCGTGGGATCGGTAGCCGTTGCCGTCGCGCGCCACTCGCCGCGCTCGAGCATCGCCGTCTTGTGGTGCTCCGCGACGGGCCGCTCGCAGCCCTCGCAGAGATACTCGGCCGTCTCCGGCCGCCCCTTCTCCCAGCGCAGCCGCTCGAACTTCAGCCACTGCATCGCGTCGCAATGCGGGCACGGCACGAAGTATCGCCGCTGGTCGCTGGCCTCGTATTCCCGCTCGATCCGGGAGAGCCCCCGGATGGTCGGGGTCGAGACCAGGAACACCTTGCGCCGGTGCGCGAAGGTCAGCGACCGGGCTTCGGCCAGCGTCACCGGATCGCCTTCCTCGGCGGCCGAGGCCGGATAGGCGTCGACCTCGTCGAGGAAGATGTACCGCGCCGGGGTGGACCGCAGCCCGACCGCCGAGTTCGCGCCGGTCATGATCAGGATGCCGCCTGCGAACTCCTTCGACAGCATGGTGTTGCCCGCATCGCGGGATCGCGCGGGCTTCACCCGCTCCCGCAGCTCGGGACTCTCCTCGATCAACGGATCGATCCGCTGCCGCGAGTTCCGCTTGGCCAGTTCCACCGTCGGCTGGACCGCCAGCATCGGCCCCGGCGCGTGGTGCATCACGTACCCAATGAAGCAGTTGCCCCCTTCTGTCGCGCCCACCTGAGCTGCCTTCATGAACACGACACGCTGCACCGGATCGCCGGGGCTCAGCTTATCCATGATCTCGCGCATGTAGGGCGTGCGCGCGGTGCGGTACTGCCCCGGCTCGGCCGAGGCGCGCGAGGCGAGCCGCCGATGCCGGTCCGCCCAGCTCGAGACGGTCAGGTCCGGATCGGGGCGGATCCCGCTGCGCCACGCCCGAAGAAGTCCCTTTGCCCCGTCGAAGGCGAACGCCTCCTCATCCGAGCCCTGGCCGGACCTCGGCGAGGCTGTCGAGCTGGGCACGGACATGGACCTCCAGAACCTTCTGCATCAGCGCCGCCTCCACCTCGCACCCATCCCCCAGCGCCGCGGTGAGTTCCGAGGCCATCAGCGCGGCCACCCGCGCCGGCCAGGTCACCCACGCATCGCGCTCGTCGCGCGCGAGCCGGAACATCAGCGTCTCTGCCCGCGCACGGTCGACCAGCTCCCCCTTCAGCTTGGCGAGGCGAATGCGCCGCTCCTGCGCCTTGAGCACTTCATGCGCGGTCTTGGCCTGCAGGAAGGTCGTGCCGCCGCCCGTCGCGGGGGCGGCGAGCCCCTGTTCCTTCAGCGTGTCGCCAACAGCCGAGACCGCCGCTTCCGGCACCGGCTTCAGCTTCGGCGCTGCCGCCTTCCTGGTCTTCGACGGATCGGTCGTCTCGGCCCGCCGCTTGTCGGAGGCCGCGGCGTCGATGCTGCCATCCTCATGAAGGACGAGCCGGCCGGTGGCCTTCGCCTTCTGGATCGCGCCCCGCGACAGCCCGACATGGGCGGCGTACTGGCGCTCGCTCATGCCCTGCATCGCCAGCCCCGATTATCATTCAAAGTCAGGTCCTTATCGAGTTGATAAGCCTCGCGGACAGAGCGAACATCCATCCCAAGACGACGATGCAACTCACCACCGCGCTCAAGCAGCGCAGCGATAGCGCAAAACCAAGGAGCCACGACGATGCCCACCCGCCTGAACTCGATCACCACCCCGCGCTTTGAGGCCCGCGCCGAGAAGGTGCGCCGGAGTGAGACCGGCTCCGCCACCGGTTCAAGGAGCCGGTCGAACGAAGCCGCGCTGAACGCGTTCACGGCCAGGAAGGCCGAGATCGACGAGTTGCTCGCCCGCATGCAGGCGCTCAGCGACGACCATTTCAACTGCCACCCCGACGAGATCAACTGGGGCGACGTCGGCACGCTCGACCACTACGCCAGCCTGCTGAAGCGCATCACCGACAGCGCTTTCGGCGAGGGCGAACACGCCCGCTGATCTCCGGCCCAGCCGGAACTCCTGCCGCGTCGAGGCGCGGCTCGGGGTCGTAGAAGGCGCCGCATGTCGCGGGCCCGAATACGGAGACGACCCTATGACACAGATCCAGCTTTCCGACGCCCAAGCCGTCATCCTGTCCACCGCCTGCGCCCGAGACGACGGAGCGATCTTCCCCGTTACCGCCAGCCTCAAGGGCGGCGCCGTCGGCAACGTCTGCAAGAGCCTCCTGAAGCAGGGCCTGATCGAGGAAATCGCCGCCACGGATCTCAACACGGTCTGGCGGCACGACGAGGAGCGCGGTCCGATCACGCTGCGCGCCACCCCGCTGGCCTACAGCACCCTCGGCATCACGGACGAGCAGGATGAGACGCCGCCGGCGGAAACGCCGACCGCCCCGGTCCAGCGCCGGACCGGCAC
>DNSZ01000268.1 GCA_003500165.1 Paracoccaceae bacterium
CACCGCCGTCAGTCCCCGCGCCGTCAGTCCCCGCGCCAGCCACGGTGTCGTCGATCCCGTCTCGATGCCGCGTTTCACGATGCTGTCCCGCCCGAACGACAAAGTCGCCGCAACCATCCCGGGATGCGTATCCGCCGAAACGCGCCAGAGCATGACGCCCGAAGCCGCCACAACGCGGATCCCCACCCGCTTCGGGCCGACGTCCGGACCGANNCTTTCACTCAGGGTCAGCCGCCCGCCATGGCTGCGCGCGATATCGGTCGCAATGGCCAGGCCCAGCCCGACCCCCGCGCCGCGGTTCTGACCGCGACCGGGGTCGAGCCGGGTAAACGGCCGCAGTGCCTCGGCCCGCCGGTCGGGCGGAATGCCGGGGCCGTCATCGGCCACTTCGAAGACCACCGCGCCCGATACCGCCGCCACGCTGAGCCGCGTGCGCTCGGCGCAGCGGTCGGCGTTCTCCAGCAGATTGTCGAGCGCGCGGCGAATCGCCCGGGGCCGCATCGGCACGGTCAGCCCCTCGATCGACGGCGCAGCCACCAGCTCGACCACGCGTCCNNCCGCCCGGGCGATCGCCAGAGGATCGCCGGCGTCGATGCCTTCGGCGCTCTCATCGCGGGTAAAGGCGAGGAACTCGTCGATCAGATGCTCCATATCCGCAAGGTCGCGCTGCATCGCGTCGATCTCGGGGCCGGGCTGCTGCATCGACAGCGCCAGTTTCAGCCGGGTCAGCGGTGTGCGCAGGTCGTGGCTGACCCCTGACAACAGAAGGGTGCGCTGTTCGATATGGCGTTCGATCCGTGCCCGCATGTCGAGAAAGGCGCGCGTCGCGGCCCGCACCTCGGTCGCGCCCGAGGGCGGCCAGGTCAACGCCTGACCGCGGCCGAACGCCTCGGCCATGCGGGCAAGCCGCCGGATCGGCCGCAACTGGTTGCGCAGGAACAGGACCGCGATACCGGTCATGACAAGCCCGGTGGCGATGGTCAGCACCAGCAGCTGATGCGGGTTCGAGGCCGAGACGCGTTCGCGCGGAAATGTCGCTTCGACCGGACCATGCCGCGTGCCCAGGGTCAGGGCCACGACATCCTCGTCGGTGACCAGATCGATGCCGCGCACCGCCGGAACCTGTTCGCGCAGGATGGCGATCGCCTGGCGCCCGGGCAGATCGAAGAACCGCCGCCGGTCCCCCGCCGCGCCGACCGGCGCGGCGGCAAGCGCGACATCCAGCGATCGGGCAAGCGCACCCGCCGCCCCGTCGCGCGCCGCATCAAGCGAGGGCGCCGCATTCAGCAAGCCGAGCAGATAGGTGACCTCGGCCGCGACAGACCGGGTCATCTGGCGCGTCACGCCCTCATAGTGGCGCTGGATGAACACCACCGAGACGACCAGCAGCAGAACGACCATCGGCGCCACGAGGATCAACAGCGACCGGCCGTAAAGCCCGCGCGGGGTATAGCGTTTCCAGAATGGCGATGCCATGCACACAGCCTAGGCGGTGATGCGGCGGGGCGGAAGGGACAGCATGCCGGAGGATCCATTCGACCGGGACTGGCAGGCGCCCACGGGCATCGCCGAAACGCTGGCGCCAGGCCTGCGCCGGGTGCTGGCGCCGAACCCCTCGGCGATGACGTTCCGGGGGACGAACACCTATCTTCTGGGCGCGCGGGCGCTGGCGGTGATCGATCCCGGCCCGGACGACGACGCCCATCTGGCGGCCCTGCGCCACGCGATCGGGGATGCAGGGGTCAGCCATATCCTGGTGACCCACGCCCATCGCGACCATTCCGCCCTGGCGTCGCGGCTGGCCGCCACCACCGGGGCGCCGGTGCTGGCCTTTGGCGGGCCGACCGCCGGGCGGCGCCGGGATATGGCCGCGCTGGCGACGAGCGGCGATCTTGGCGGCGGCGAAGGGGTCGATACGGGTTTTCTGCCCGATATCCGGCTGGGCGATGGCGAGGTCGTGGCCGGTGCGGACTGGACATTGCAGGCGCTCCACACGCCAGGGCATTTCGGCAACCATCTGTGCTTTGCCTGGGGCGATGCGGTCTTCACCGGCGATACCGCGATGGGCTGGGCGACGACGCTGATCTCGCCGCCTGATGGCGACCTGACCGATTTCATGGCCTCGCTGACCCGCCTTGCGGCGCGCCGCGACCGCGTCTGGTATCCCGGCCATGGCGGCCCGGTGACCGATCCGGCCGGCATGGCGGCGTGGCAGATCGCGCATCGTCATGCGCGCAGCGACCAGGTGCGGGCGGCGCTGGCCACGGGTCCGGCCACACCCGCCGCGATTGCCGATCGGCTCTATGCCGGGATGCCACCCGCACTGATCGCAGCCGGTGCCCGCAACGTGCTGGCGCATCTGATCGACCTTTCCCGCCAGGGCGCGGTGCGCAGCGCGGGGGCCCCAGGGCCCGATACCCGCTTCGCGCTGGCCGGATCGGATAAAATGCCTCTGGACTTGGGCGCGGGGGGTTGCTAACCGCGACGCCGGTTCCGGTCCGGCGTAGCTCAGCGGTAGAGCAGTTGACTGTTAATCAATTGGTCGTAGGTTCGAATCCTACCGCCGGAGCCAAAAAATACATAAAAGTCAGTTAGTTGCAGAGGGATGCGCCCAACGCGGCCAGACCGCCCGGCGCCGTGTCATCGCCATGTAGTCTGTGGCATTGCGCCGCAGCCCGTCGCTTGGCGGGGCCGAACGAACCGGCACGGGTCATGCGACCCGCCCTCCCTGATCCCGCCAAACCTATGCCGCCAGCCCGGCCGCGGGCTGCCGCCAGCGCGCGGTCTGTGACCCGGCTGGTGCGCTTGCCGGCTGACCACAATGCCGACCTCCTCCCTCGCCACCGGAAAAGAAAAGCGACGGGCTGGATTCCTGACGCCGGCTCAGGCACTGATCGAACAACGCGACACGCGATCCTGGGGAATGGCCATGCAGAACCTTCGTGATGACCTGACCAAGCTTCTTCAGGCCGAACAGGCGTTCATCTCGGATGGGGCGATCCTCAAGAACGCGGTGATCGAGGCGGCGCTGAACATGGATGCGCGGCTCTTGGAACTGCTGATGCAGTCGGACACGATCAAGGCGCATTTCTTCACCGAGGTTGCGGGCGCGCTGGTCTTTGACAAGGTGAAGTTTCAGGATTTCGTGTCCAACAAAGCCTTCCTGCTCGACAGCTACACCGCCTTCAAGAACCGGATCGGCCTGACCGATGGGCGCGGCGATTACCTGAGCCAGTCGCGCGACGTGGTGCTGGCGTGGCCCTACAAGGATTGCGTGCTGGAAGGCGGCATGACGAAAGAGGACCGGGGCCGCAACGAGGTGTTCTGGAACACGACGTTGGCCCCGGATGACATCACGCGGCTGTTTGAACCCAAGGTGCTGACCGGCTGGGAACGCTGGGATGCGGAGGCCGTGGCAGAGGGCAAGGCCAAGCCCGTGGGCGCGGTGTCAGAGGACGACAACCTGCTTATCAAGGGCAACAACCTGCTGGCGCTGCATTCGCTGAAAGCGCGCTATGCGGGCAAGGTGAAGCTGATCTATATCGACCCGCCCTATAATACAGATGACGACGGGTTCCGATACAACGACCGCTTTAATCACTCGTCATGGCTGACGTTTATGCGTAATAGGCTGGAGGTTGCCAAGCAGCTTCTTGCGCAAGATGGCGCGATATTTGTGAATATCGACTTCAATGAAGCGCATTACCTCAAAGTGTTAATGGACGAGGTCTTCGGCGTTGCAAACTTTCAGCGTGAAATCATCTGGAGGATCGGCTGGCTTTCCGGTTTCAAAACCGCAGCGAACAACTTCATCCGTAACCATGATACTATTCTGTTTTACGCCAAGCACGCAGCAAGCTTGAACTTCAACAAGGTCTATATCCCCAAAGAGGAGTTTGGCAAACGCTTCAATGACGGCCAAGTTAAAGACCTTGTCGCCGATCTTGAAAGTAGGGGTCTGACGAAAACTGACGCAAAGGATGTCAATCGGCATTGAATC
>DNSZ01000101.1:0-595 GCA_003500165.1 Paracoccaceae bacterium
CCATTGCCGAGATCGGCCGCCAAACCGAGGCGCTGGCGCCGGAATGTACGCCCGCCTCCTCGATATGCTGCATGATGCCGGTGACATGCACCTTCTCGCCATCACAGAGCGCATCCACGTCACATTCGATGGCACCTGACAGATAGCTGTCCAGCAGCACCGGGCTGTCGCCCGAGACATGCACCGCCTCGGCCATGTAGCGGGCCAGCGCATCGGGGTCGCGGACGATCTCCATCGCCCGGCCGCCCAGCACATAGGACGGCCGGATGACCAGCGGATAGCCGACCCGGCCGGCAACGGCAAAGGCCTCGGCCTCGGACCGGGCCAGCCCGTTTTCGGGCTGCTTCAGCCCATGCGCGTGCAACAGCTGCTGAAACCGCTCGCGATCCTCGGCCAGGTCGATCGCCTCGGGCTTGGTGCCCAGGATCGGGATGCCTGCGGCCTCCAGCCCATGGGCGAGTTTCAGCGGCGTCTGGCCGCCATATTGCACGATCACCCCCGCCAGCGTGCCGGCGTCCTGCTCCACCCGCAGGATTTCCAGCACATGCTCCAGCGTCAGCGGTTCGAAATAGAGCCGGTCCGAAGTGTCGTAATC
>DNSZ01000101.1:669-10221 GCA_003500165.1 Paracoccaceae bacterium
GAATACATATAGGGCGTCTGCGCCTCGAACTCGGCGGCGCAGGTATCGACCCGCTTGAACACCGCCTGAACCCCCAGATTGGCGCGGGCGCGGCGCAGCTGCGCCTCGTCGCGGCCCGTCAGACGGGCAAGCCGCGCATCGGTGAACCCCATCGCCTTCAGCCGCCTGAGCCCGGTTTCCGTGACCGGCAGGCCATCGCGCCGCAACGCCTCTTCGGCCGCGACGATCTCGCGGATGCGGGCCAGAAACCATGGATCGACCCGGGTGACCGCATGGATGCTGTCGTCGTCGAGCCCATGCCGCATCGCCTGGGCGATCAGCCGTAGCCGGTCGGGGGACTGCACCGCCAGCGCCTTGGTGATGGCGGCCGGGTCCGGCGCCCCGGCGATGGCGATCTCGTCGAAACCGGTCAGGCCCGTCTCGAGACTCGCCAGCGCCTTTTGCAGGCTTTCATGGATCGTCCGGCCGATCGCCATCGCCTCGCCCACGCTTTTCATCGCGGTGGTCAGTTCGGCCTTGGCACCGGGAAACTTCTCGAACGCGAAACGCGGGATCTTGGTGACCACATAGTCGATGGCCGGCTCGAAACTGGCCGGGGTGACCCGGGTGATGTCGTTGTCGAGTTCGTCGAGCGTATAGCCCACGGCGAGTTTCGCGGCGATCTTGGCAATCGGAAAGCCCGTCGCCTTCGACGCCAGCGCCGAAGAGCGCGAGACCCGCGGGTTCATCTCGATCACCACCATGCGGCCGGTATCGGGATCGACCGCCCATTGCACGTTCGACCCGCCCGTCTCGACGCCGATCTCGCGCAACACCGCGAGGGAGGCCGAGCGCATGCGCTGGTATTCCTTGTCTGTGAGCGTCAGCGCGGGCGCCACGGTGACCGAGTCGCCCGTATGCACGCCCATCGGGTCGACGTTTTCGATGGCGCACACGATGATCGCGTTGTCGGCGCGGTCGCGCACGACCTCCATCTCGAACTCCTTCCAGCCGAGCAGCGATTCGTCGATCAGGATCTGGCGCACCGGCGAGGCGTCGAGACCGGTGCGGCACACCGCCTCGAAATCGTCGCGGTTGTAGGCGACGCCGCCGCCGGTGCCGCCCAGGGTAAAGGCCGGGCGGATGATCGCGGGCAGGCCGACCTGTTCCAGCGCGGCCCAGGCGTGATCCATGTCGCTGGCGACCGCGGCGCGCGGGTTTTCCAGCCCGATCCGCGCCATCGCCTCGCGGAACAGCGCCCGATCCTCGGCCTTTTCGATCGCCTCGCGGTTGGCGCCGATCATCTCCACCCCGTATTCGGCGAGCACCCCCGCGGCATCGAGCGCCAACGCGGTGTTGAGGCCTGTCTGCCCGCCCATGGTGGGCAGCAGCGCGTCGGGACGTTCGGCCGCAATGATGCGGGCCACCACGCCCGGGGTGATCGGTTCGATATAGGTGGCATCCGCCAGGCCCGGATCGGTCATGATGGTGGCGGGGTTCGAGTTCACCAGGATCACCCGGTACCCCTCTTCGCGCAGCGCCTTGCAGGCCTGGGCGCCGGAATAGTCGAACTCGCAGGCCTGGCCGATCACGATGGGCCCTGCCCCGATGATCAGGATCGATTCGATATCGGTGCGTTTCGGCATGGGTCCCCCGGGGCCTCGGTTCGGGCCGGGGTTACACTTGCCGACTGTGCGCGTTCAAGCGGGATCGGCCCGGTCACCGCAGCCCGCTGCCCGGCGCCTCCCCCGACCGACCGGCCACATGGCGGGCGGCCCAGCCACCATGGAAGGCGCCAGGCCAGGGCCGCGCGGCGCATCGGTTGGCTGCCCTTTCGCGCTTGTTCGCGCATCCTGGGCCTTTGCACGATCCTGCGTGGCTCGCGCTGCCCAGAACGGGTCATTGATAGGCATCGAACCAGATTCGCGCGTTCGGGTGCCACATGATCGTCTCGCAGATATAGGCGGCGTCGGACGGGCGGATCGGCCCCTGTCCCAGCCCACCTGAGGGCAGTGTGGGATCGACTGTCCAGATATTCGGTATGCTTGGCATTTGTAGCGAACCAGCGCCAACAGCAACGATCTCATGACCGAGCGGGCCTATACCGTTTTCATCCGTCACGATGATCCGCGTGCAGATTTCGGACGGGAACGGCGTAAAGGGTTGGCCTGGTACCGGGAAACTGGGGGCGAAGACGATTAGGGGTCTGTCCAATATCAACCACATATCAAGCAACACCTGGCCGCCCCAAGGCACGACGATTTGTCCACTTCCGTTGACGACGGATGGGGGCACCGCGCCCGACGCCACGAGAATCGGGTGCAGCTCATAGAAGGTAGTGGCTGTTACCGGCGGGCCTGAACGGATTATGACCTTCGACTCGGTCAGGAGCGCCTGATAAAGGCGGACGGTCTCCATCGTTCGTGATGCGGTCTGGGCCTGCCTGAAAAACACAAGCCCACCGATGATCACCCCTATTGCGATGGAGATGAACAGCACCGCTTCGATCAAGGTGACGGACCGAAATCTGATCTTCAAGCCCATGGCAACAACTCCACAGGAAACCATAGGTGATGCCCGGTGGGCTAACAAGTGAACAACGCCACTGGTGTCAGAATCGCCACCCCTGCCGACATCCGCCGCCTGGCCGCATCGGCAAAGCCCGGCCAAATTGCCGGCGATCCAGGTGCCGTCACGCCCCGATCGGCCTTGGACCCTTCCCCGCGTGCCGGCCTTGCGGCAAGACGAGGGATGTCACCTCAACCCGGCTGGCCCAGCCCCCATTCGAGTGCAGGTCGCGCGCGCCCGAGCGCGCCCGAACGGATCAAGTCGTTCCAAACCGGCTCGGCCTCGGTCCACCCCGTCGCATAGGCCAGGGCCGGCAGGATAAGCTTGACGCGCATCTCGGCACCGCCTTTGCCACGCTGTCGGGTGCAGGGTCCACCGGAACCTCGGTTGCGGTTGCCGGCGGCCCCGGCGGCGGGTCGAGCCACCAGCCATCACGCAAGATCCGCCGCGGCACCCCGCGCACCAGATAGGGCTTCATCGCTTCCTCAATCATCTCGCCAACCCATCTTGGCACGGTTGCGTGCGGGCGGTCGCGCGCCGCTGCGCAGGTTTCGTGCAGATCGCGCCGGCCGCCGGCGCGCCGTGGCGCCCCCCCTTTTCGGCTTGCGCCCCGCCCTTATATACTGGCCCTGATTCCGCGGGTCCGGTTCGGGCCACAGGCAGGGAGTGGCGCGTGACCGAGGCACGTCCGGCATTGACGCAGGCCCAGCAGGGCGGCGACGGCGAGGCCCAGGTCGTCACCCGAACCAAGCCGAAGACACAGCGCCCGCCGCTTTACAAGGTGCTGCTGCTCAACGACGATTTCACGCCGATGGAATTCGTCGTCCATGTCCTGCAGCGATTCTTCCACATGTCGCACGCCCAGGCGGTCAGCCTGATGCTGGTGGTCCACAAGAAGGGCGTCGCGGTGGTCGGTGTGTTTCCCTACGAGGTGGCCGAGACCAAGGTCGCCCAGGTGATGGAGTTCGCCCGCGAAAACCAGCACCCGCTGCAATGCACCATGGAAAAGGAATAGGCGCCGCAGGATGGCCCGTGACCGGATCGCCGCCGCGCTGGCCGCGGGGCTGTGGACGCTGCCCGAAAGCGGCCCGATCGGGCTGTTCCGGCCCCGTTCCGACACCGATCTGTCGGCCCTGCCCGGCGACCGGCTGCGCGCCTTCGTGACCTGGGCGCCCGATGCTGCCGGGCTGGCCGCGCGCGGCATCGCGATGGCCGAGCCCGACGCGGCGGGCTTTGCCGCGGCAGCGGTGTTCGCGACGCGCGCCCGCGTCGAAACCCTGGGCCTGATCGCCGCGGCACTGGCGCGCTGCCGGCCGGGGGGCGCGGTGCTTATCGACGGCCGGCGCGGCGACGGAATCGACGGGTTGTGGCGCGCCTGCCGCGCCGCGCTGGGCGGGTCGGACAGCGTGACGCTGGGCCATGGCCGCGCCTTTGCGCTGGACCGGCCGGAAACGCTGCCCGACCTTGTTGCCCAATGGGCCACCGAGGCGGCGCCGCGCCGGGTTGCGGGCGGCTGGCTGACCCGGGCCGGGCTGTTCTCGGCCGATGGACCGGACCCCGGCTCGGCGCTGCTTGGCGACCGGCTGCACGCCCCGCTTGGGGCGCGGGTCGCCGATCTGGCCGCCGGCTGGGGCTATCTGGCCGCGCGGGCACTGGCCGCCGATCCCGGCATCGAACGGCTCGATCTGATCGAGGCGGATGCCAACGCCGTGGCCTGCGCCCGGGAAAACGTGACCGATCCGCGCGCCCGATTTCACTGGGCCGATGCGACCGCCTGGCAGGGCGCCGGGGGCTATGACAGCGTGCTGATGAACCCGCCCTTCCATGACGGGCGCGCCGCCGACCCGGCGCTGGGCCGCGCCTTCATCGCCCGGGCGGCGCAGCTGTTGCGCCCCGGCGGCCGGCTGTGGCTGGTGGCCAACCGGCAACTGCCCTATGAGCCCGCGCTCGACGCCGGTTTTGCCCGGCACGAAATCCTGACCGCGGCGCATGGCTTCAAGGTGATCCGGGCCGAGGGCCCGCGCGCCGGGCCCCCTCGCCGCGGCGGGCGTTCACGGCTAGACCGGCCCGCGGCACCGGCACGGAGGCGGCCATGAGTTTCAGCATCGCGGGCAAGTCGGCCATCGTCACCGGCGCGGCAAACGGCGTCGGTCTGGCGATCGCGCGGCGCTTTGTCGACGAGGGCGCCAATGTGATGTTCGCCGACCGCGACGAGGCGCGGCTGGAGGACGAGCTGGGCGCGGCCGCGGGCGAGGGCGCGGCCCGCATGTTCCCCTGCGATCTGCGCGAGCGACTGGCCCAGGCCAATCTGCTGTCAGCGACGATCGACGCCTTCGACCGGGTCGACATCCTGGTCAATGCCAGCCGGCAGGTGGTGCTGTCCGACCCGCTCGACCGCGCGGACCGATCGATCGATGCGATGCTCGAACAGAACCTGCTGTCGGCGTTCCGGCTCAGCCAGCTGGTCGCCGGCCGGATGATACGCCAGAGCGAGGCCGATGGCGAAGAGGGCGCGCCGGCGGGCGCCATCGTCAACCTGTCCTCGATCGCGGCGCAGCGCTCGCGGCCCGATCTGCTGGCCTATTCGGTGGCCTGTGCGGGCATCGACCAGATGACGCGGTCGCTGGCGCTGGCGCTGGCGCCGCATCGCATCCGGGTGAACGCGATCGCCTTCGGTTCGGTGATGAGCGAAAGCCTGAAGGGCATCCTGCGCGACGACCCGCCCTTGCGCGACCGGATCACCGAGGCGACGCCGCTGGGCCGGATCGCCGCGCCCGGCGCGGTCGCCGAGGCCGCGCAATTCCTGGCCTCCGACGGGGCGAGCTTTGTCACCGGCGAGGTGCTGCGCGTCGATGGCGGCCGGTCGGTTCTGGACGCATCGGGCACGTCGGCCTGCTAACCAGCGCCGCGACCGGCGGTGATCTGGCAGGGGCAGAGGGACTCGAACCCACGACCCTCGGTTTTGGAGACCGATGCTCTACCGACTGAGCTATACCCCTGTGGCCTGAGGCAGCGCATAGGACGGGCGCGGCGCCCGGTCAAGGGCGCGGGGCCGGAGGCGGCAAACGGCCATGCCCAATGACCGCCGGCATCAGTCGACGATGTTGTGCGCCGGCCCATAGGGAAAGCCGGTGATGTTCTCGGCGCCGGTTTCGGTCACGATCAGGATGTCGTGCTCGCGATAGCCGCCCGCGCCCGGCTGGCCCGCCGGGATCGTCAGCATCGGCTCCATCGACACGACCATGCCGGGGCGCAGCACCGTATCGACATCCTCGCGCAGTTCCAGCCCGGCCTCGCGCCCGTAATAGTGCGACAGGATGCCGAAGGAATGGCCATAGCCGAAACTGCGGTACTCCAGCAGGTCGCGTTCGGCCAGAAAGTCGTTCAGCGCGGCGGTGATCCCCGAACAGGTCGCGCCGGGGCGGATCAGGCCGAGGCCCAGCTCGTGGGCGGCGACATTCGCCTCCCATATGCGGCGCGACGCGGCATCCGGTTCGCCCAGGAACAAGGTGCGTTCCAGCGCCGTGTAATAGCCCGAGATCATCGGGAAGGTGTTGAGCGACAGGATATCGCCACGTTGCAGAACCCGCCCGGTGATCGGATTGTGCGCCCCATCGGTGTTCGGCCCGGACTGGAACCACACCCAGGTGTCGCGATATTCGGCATCCGGGAAGCGTTCGGCGATCGCCCGTTCCATCGCGTCGCGGCCCGCCATCGCCACATCGATCTCGCGGGTGCCCACGCGGATCGCATCGCGGATCGCGTCGCCCCCCAGATCGGCGATTTCGGCGCCGGCCCGGATCAGCGCGATCTCGGCGGGCGATTTGACCATCCGCCGGGCCATCGCCGCCGGCGCGACATTCTCGACGGCCAGGGGCTTCAGATGCTGTTCGAGGCGCGCCATCGCCTCCAGCGTCAGGTGGTCGGCCTCATGGCCGATCACCTTGTGCGTCCCCGTGACCGAGGCGACCGCGCGCCAGAAATTGTCCCGCGCCCAGTCGGTATAGGTCAGCGCATCGCCGTGACAGCGCCGCCAGGGCTGGCCGGCGTCGATCCCGGCGCCGATGGTCACGCAGTCTGTCGCGGTCACGACGCAGCCATAGGGCCGGCCAAAGCTGCAATACAGAAAGCCCGAATGATAGGCCACATTGTGCATCGAGGTCAGGACGGTCGCGTCGATGCCCTGCGCCGCCATGTCGGCGCGCAGCCCGGCCAGGCGGGCCTCGTATTCCGTGGCGTCAAACGGCAGCGGCGCCTTGTCGCCATTGTGGAAACGAAAGAAGGCGGGGCGTTGTTCGGTCATGGTGGCCTCCGGGCTGGGGGCCGCTCGGGGCCCCTGAAAGAGGTCCCGGCGTTCAGGACGGATGCATGATAAGGGCTGTTCGGGCGACGCCATCGCCCCACGACGAAGCCATAGATAAGAAGGCGTTGTCAGGCAAGGTCCGACCGTTTCTCTGGGCATTTGCGGCGCGTCTGCCTTGAAACCGCCAACCGAAAACACGATATCGTGAGCACCGTACCCGAACAAATGCCCGCTTGAGGTGATGCATGGCCGATCTGTTGCTCGCGCCAGCCATGGCGCCCTTTACCTTTGCGCTGGCCCTGCTGATGGGGCTTCTGGCGCTTGAACTCGTCAGTCTGCTGCTGGGCGGCAGCCTGATGGGGCTGGGCGGCGATGCCGATATCGACCTCGATGCGGATTTCGACCTTGACGCCGATGTCGGGCTCGATGGGGATGTCGGGCTCGACGCGCCGGACCTCGATGCCGATGCCGATGCCGCTGTCGCGCCCGCGGCCGATGGCTCGTTCCTGACCTGGCTGGGGCTCGGTGCGGTGCCGTTCATCCTGTGGTTCGCCGCGCTTCTGGCGGGTTTCGGGCTGACCGGCCTGATCGTCCAGAGCGTTGCCCGATCGGCGCTTGGCTTTCTGCTGCCGGGCGTGGCCGCGGTGCCGATCGGGCTGGCCGGCGGCGTCTTCTTCGCGCGCAGCTTTGGCGGCGTGTTCTCGCGCCTGCTGCCCAGGGAGGAAACCCAGGCGGTGGCGATCAACCGGCTGGGCGGGCGCCGCGGCGTCGTCACCCAGGGCACCGCCCGGCGCGGCCAGGCGGCCGAGGTGCGGGTGACCGACAGCTATGGCAACACGCATTACCTGCGGGCCGAACCGCTGGAGGACGACGCAGAAATACCGCAGGGCGCCGATGTGCTGGTGATCCGCCAGCGCACGGCGCCCGGGGAATATCGTTTCCGCCTGATGGCGGTGGGGGACGGGGCCTGACGCCCCAGTAAAGGAGAAGGAAACATGGACCTGACTGCCATTCTTGTAGCCGTCGTCGTGATCATCGGCCTTCTGATCTTTGTCGGGATGGTGCTGGCACGGCTTTACCGCCGGACCACCCGCGAGGTAAGTATCGTCAAGACCGGATCGGGCGGAAAGAAAGTCATCATGGATGGCGGCACCATCGCGATCCCGCTTCTGCACGAGATCAAATATGTCAACATGAAGACCCTGCGGCTGGAGGTGCAGCGCCAGGGCGAACAGGCGCTGATCACCCGGGATCGGATGCGCGTCGATGTCGGCGTCGAATTCTATGTCTCGGTCAACGCGACCACCGATGGCATCAGCCGCGCCGCCCAGACGCTGGGCGACCGGACCTTCGATGTCGGGCAATTGCGCGAGATGATCGAGGGCAAGCTGGTGGACGGTTTGCGTGCCGTCGCGGCCAAGATGAGCATGGACGAGTTGCACGAGAACCGCGCCGAATTCGTCCAGGAGGTGCAGAACACCGTCTCCGAAGACCTGCTGAAGAACGGGCTGGAACTGGAATCGGTCTCGCTGACGGCGCTCGACCAGACCCCGTTCGAGGCGCTGGACGAGAACAACGCCTTCAACGCGGTCGGTATGCGCAAGCTCGCCGAGGTGATCGCGACCTCGAAAAAGGAGCGCGCCGAGATCGAGGCGCAGGCCGATGTCGCGGTGCGCCGCGCGGCGATGGAGGCCGAAAAGCTCAAGTTGCAGATCGAGCGCGACGAGGAAGAGGCGCGGATCGCCCGCACCCAGGAGGTCGAGGTGCTGCGCGCCGCCCAGCAGGCCGAGATTGCGCGCCGCCGCGAGGATTCGGAATCTGAAAAGGAACGCGCCCGGATCAAGCGCGAGGAGGAAATCCACGCCGCCGAAATCGCCCGCGCCCGCGCCATCGAGGCGGCCGAGATCACCAAGGAGCGCGAGATCGAGGTCGCCAATCAGGAGCGCCAGATCGTCATCGCGCAGAAATCCGAGGAGGAAAGCCGCGCGCGGGCTTCGGCCGACACCGCCAGGGCCGAGGCGACCAAGGCCGCCGAGGCGATCGAGACCGCCCGCGCGGTGGCCGAGGCCGAACGGACCAAACAGATCGCGCTGATCGAGGCGGCGCGCGAAGCCGAACGCAAGGCAACCGAATTGCGCCTGGCGGCCCAGGCCGAACGCGATGCCGCGAACGACCGGGCGGCGGCGCGGCGCGAGGAAGCCCGCGGCGAGGCCGATGCGGTCACCATCCAGGCCGAGGCGAAGAAGCAGGACCTGCTGGCCGAGGCCGAAGGCCGCCGCGCGCTGGCCGAGGCCGAAAACGCCCTGTCCGCGGCGATCGTGGCGATGCGGGTCGATCTGGCGCGGCTCGAGGCGATGCCGGGGATCGTCGCCGAAATGGTCAAGCCGGCCGAAAAGATCGATTCGATCAGGATCCACCAGGTCACCGGGCTGGGTGGCGGTGCTGCCGGCGGCGGCAATGGCGCGGCCGCGGGCGACAAGCCGGTGGTCAACCAGGCGCTCGATTCGATCATGGGGATGGCGGTGCAACTGCCGGCCATGAAGAAGCTGGGCGAAGAACTGGGGCTGAGCCTGGAAGACGGTCTGACCGGTGTCACCGACCGGCCGGGCCGGCGGCGTCTGCGCGATCAATCGGAGGCGGACAGCCCCGCGCCGCCCGAGGCGGACGCCAAACACTGAGACCGGGTGCGGGCGGCGGCACGC
>DNSZ01000096.1 GCA_003500165.1 Paracoccaceae bacterium
TATTGCTGCGGCCCGGTGATCGAGGCCGCGCATCCCGCGGTGCTGGCGATCACCGGGCCGCAGCAATACGAAGATGTGATGGCGGCGGTGCATGACGCGGTGCCACCGGCAGCCGATCCGTTCACCGATCTGATCCCGGCGGGCGCGGTGCGGCTGACCCCGCGCCATTATGCCTGGCTGAAGATCTCCGAAGGCTGCAATCACAAATGCCGGTTCTGCATCATCCCGTCGATGCGCGGGCCGCTGAGCTCGCGCCCGGCCGGCGCGGTGCTGCGCGAGGCCGAACGCCTGGTCGATAGCGGGGTGCGCGAGCTTCTGGTGATCAGCCAGGACACATCGGCCTATGGCGTCGATCTGAAGCATGCGACAAGCGACTGGCGCGGCACGCCGGTGCGCGCGCATCTGACCGATCTGGCCCGTGAACTGGGCCAGCTGGGGGCGTGGGTGCGCCTGCACTATGTCTATCCCTATCCGCATGTCGACGCGCTGATCCCGCTGATGGCCGAAGGCACGGTGCTGCCCTATCTCGACATTCCGTTCCAGCACGCCGATCCCGACACGCTGCGGCGGATGGCGCGGCCGGCGGCGGCCGAAAAGACCCTTGACCGGATCGCGGCATGGCGGGCGATCTGCCCCGATCTGGCGATCCGCTCGACCTTCATCGTCGGCTTCCCGGGCGAGACCGAGGCGGCGTTCCAGACCCTGCTCGACTGGCTCGACGAGGCCCAGCTCGACCGGGTGGGGTGTTTCAAATACGAAAACGTCACCGGCGCGCGGGCGAACGCGCTGCCCGATCATGTGGCCGAAGCGGTGAAGGAAGAGCGCTGGCACCGCTTCATGGAGCGCGCGCAGGCGATCTCGGCCGCCAGGCTGGCAGCCAAGGTCGGCCAGCGGCTGGAGGTCATCGTCGACACGGTCGATGCCGATGCCGCCACCTGCCGCAGCAAGGCCGACGCGCCCGAGATCGACGGCAAACTGTTCATCGACGAAGGCCATCAGGGGCTGGCGCCCGGCGACATCGTCACCGTGACGGTGGACGCGGCGGGGGATTACGATCTGTGGGGGAAGCCATGAGCCTGCGACGCCTTTTCTGTCCTGTGCTGGTTCTGTCTTGTGCTGGCGATCGGCGCGATGGCCGCCGGCGCGGCCTTCGCCCAGGGATCGCGCGACACGCTGGAGCGGATGCAGGCGGCGGCGCGCGATCTGCCGGGTGTGGAGCGTGCGGTCATCGATCTGGGCGAGAACCGGCTTGTCGTCCAATTCGAGGATGGCCACGAGTCGTTCAGCTATCCCGACAATCTCGAGCGCGTGCTGGCGGGGATCGAGGACGAAGCCGGCCGGCAGAAAGCCGTGGTCGATTTCATGCAAGGCACGCTCGCCGCCCGGAAGGCCGACGATGGCATGCCCGACGATGCGCTGTCGCGCATCCTGCCGGTGCTGCGTGGCTGGCCGTGGGTCCAGTCGTCGCCCCTCAGCGGCGCGATCGGCGGGTTGCCCGAAGGCAATGAAGCCGAAATCCCGGGAAGCCCGTTCGCGGGCGGCGTCACGCTGCATTATACCCGGGCACAACGAGTTTGACTCATTGCGCCGGGGCGCGGGAGGCGGCGAACGGTCATTCTCAATGACCGTTGGTATTATGTGCTCGATAGCCCCGAAGCCATGGCCTGTCTGTCGCTCGAGCGGATCGAGACGGCCGGGCCGTCCATGGCCGAGATCGAACAGGCCGCCATAAACAACATGGCCGCGCGGCTTTCGCAGGTCGTGTTGCGTGGCGATGACCTTGCATCAGACATCTCGATGCTGGTTCTCGACGGCTCCTATGAAAGCAGCCTGCTGCTGGTGCCCGCGCTCTGGGACGATGTCGAAGCGGTCGCCGGACCGGTGGCCGTGGCCATCCCGGCGCGGGATCTGATCGTCTTTGCACCGCTCAGCCAACCCTAGCGGATCGCCGCCTTGCGCGAGATCGCGGCGGAATGCGCCGGCACCGCCGCTTATCCGATATCCGACGCCCTGCTCGTGCGAAAGGGCGATGCGTGGACCACCCTCGATTGACCGGGGGCGCGGCGAGCCGGACACACCCGTCCGCCCTGTCGCGGCGGCGGCGTTCGGCGCGCCGGGATTGACTTGCCGCCTGCACGGCGCGAAAACCTGCACCGCCAGCAACGGGGGACCGCACCGATGGACAAGGTTTACAGCGACGCCACCGCCGCGCTTGACGGGCTTGTGTTCGACGGGATGACCATCGCCGCAGGCGGCTTCGGGCTGTGCGGCATCCCCGAATTGCTGATTGACGCCCTGGTCGAAAGCGGCGTCAAGGACATCACCATCGCCTCGAACAATTGCGGGGTGGACGGCTTTGGCCTGGGCAAGCTGCTCGACACCCGCCAGATCAGGAAGATGCTGTCCTCCTATGTCGGCGAGAACGCCGAATTCATGCGGCAATTCCTGTCCGGCGAGCTCGAGCTCGAATTCAACCCGCAGGGCACGCTGGCCGAACGGATGCGCGCGGGCGGCTGCGGCATCCCCGGTTTCTACACCAGGACCGGCGTCGGCACGATGGTGGCCGAGGGCAAGGAGCACAAGGCGTTCGATGGCGAGACCTATATTCTCGAACGCGGGATTGTCGCCGACCTGTCGATCGTGAAGGCGTGGAAGGCTGACACCACCGGCAATGCCGTGTTCCGCAAGACAGCGCGCAATTTCAACCCGCCCGCGGCGATGTGCGGCAGGACCTGCGTGATGGAGGTCGAGGAAATCGTCGAACCCGGCGCGCTCGACCCCGACGGCATCCACCTGCCCGGCATCTACGTCCACCGGCTGATCCAGGGCGAACACGAAAAGCGCATCGAACAACGCACGGTCCGGGTGGCCTGACACACCGCTTTCGTCTTGGCGAAAATATCCTGGGGGTGAATGGCCCCGCATCGCGGGGCCAGAGGGGGCAAAGCCCCCTGTCGGGGCCGCGCCCCGGCCGCCGAGCGGGGGCTCGATGCCCCTCGAGGCGGCCCTGCAGCCACCGCGCAGGCTCATACCAACGGTCATTCTCAATGGCCGTTGGTATAATGGGTGGCGCGAGAGCGACATGGCGATCCTCTGAGCGCTCAGCCTGCGGGCGGTGTTCGGGCTGACGCTGCGCCAGACCCAGGGTTTCCTGCGCGATGTGATACGAACGGTCATTCTCAATGACCGTTGCTCCAAGACAGCTTCGACGGCCATGCCGCCATCCTCGCCCGCGACGCCCGGGCCGGTGATCCCGCCGCGCAAGGGCGCCGCGATCCGCCGGCCACCGCGACGCCAGGACCTGCCCCCACAAGCGGCGCGTCGGCGGCCCGCATCGCCGAGGTCGGGCGCGACGCCTGGAAGGCAGAGAGCGGCGACCACCGCCGCGCCCTCGCCGCGCCCGCGAAGCTGCGCTACAAGACGCTCATCGGCCCGAGCCCGCGCGCGCGCCGTTTCGATCGCCAGAGGGTCGAGGCC